>JAFDCA010000610.1 GCA_019313025.1 Deltaproteobacteria bacterium | reverse complement strand
GAAATATTGATGATATTTTCAATTCCAGGTTTGAATACCGGATTAATGTTTTTCTATCTATCAAGCATTTGACAACTTCAAAAACCGTATGATATCAGAAACATATCACAATTTATTTCGATAACCGTCGAATTAAAACTTATGGCAAGTTAGGTACAATTTGAATAAACTGGAAATTATTTCGCATTTCAACTAATTTTGAGTCTTGGGCAGAATTTTGCTAAATGTAAGAATAGTTTATCGCCAAACATTGCTTTGCAAACATGCGTCCTAAATTTTCCAAGAGCAACTTCGTTTCTAAAGCCAATCCTAACCAGACCTCAAATAAGGCCCCAAAAAGGCATCACAAGAAGGCTCACGCCTGTAAATGCCTCCAACATAATCGTAAACACCATTTAATTTGACAGGGACCCCAAATACCTGTAATTATAATCCAACATATCAAATAGTTTTCTCTACCTGCCGATCCCGTCAAAGATTCTCCAGGGAGGACATTCGCCATGAAGTGCCCAAAGTGCCAGAGTGAAAACGAAACAGGCGCCAAGTTCTGCAACGAGTGTGGATCCAAATTAGAGATTGCCTGTCCTGCGTGCGGCAAAGCTAATCGGCTTGGCAGCAAGTTTTGCAACGAATGCGGCCACAACCTGGACTTGCCATCGGAACCAAGCCCAAAAGACCTCTCCTTCGATGAGAAACTGAACAAAATCCAGCATTACCTGCCCAAAGGCCTGACCGAAAAAATTCTTTCTCAGAAAGACAAAATTGAAGGTGAACGAAAACAGGTGACGGTTCTTTTCTGTGATATGTACGGATTTACTTTCTTGGTCGAGCAGGTTGGTGAGGAAAAGGCTTTTTCGATTATGGATAAGGTGTACGAGCTCTTAATTCATAAGGTCCACGATTATGGTGGTACGGTCAACGAGATGACAGGTGATGGAATAATGGCTCTTTTCGGTGCACCCCTTGCTCTGGAGGATGCCCCGCAACGAGCGATTCGATCGAGCCTTGCCATTCACAGGGAAATAAAAAAATTAAGTGATCAATTGAGGGAGAAACAAGAGGATATCCCGGCTTTCAAAATGCGAATAGGCATAAATACAGGATCGGTCGTCTTAGGTACTCTGGGAAACGATCTGCGAGTTGATTTCAAAGCCGTTGGAGATACGGTAAATCTGGCATCCAGAATGGAGGAGCTGGCTGAACCGGGGACCACGTACATTACAGAGGACACATTTAAGCTTGCCGAGGGATTTTTCCGCTTTGAGGCTTTGGGGAAAAGAGATGTCAAGGGAAAGAAACGTCCTGTCAAAGTTTACCGGGCCATAACCCCCAGTTCCAGAAGAACAAGATTTGAGGTCACCGCTGAGCGGGGTCTTACCCCTCTTGTGGCGCGAGGGCGCGAAATTGACAATATGATGGATGTTTTCGAAGAGTCCAAAAGAGGACGGGGCCAGGCATTGTCCATTGCGGCCGAAGCCGGCGTAGGTAAATCGCGGCTTTTATATGAATTCAGAAAAGCTGTGACCAACGAAGACATCACGTTCCTTGAAGGCAAGTGCCTCTCTTATGGACGGAGCATGGCATATCAGCCGATCATAGACATCCTGAAGGGCAACTTTCATATTCAAGACGGTGAGGAGGATGAAAAGACCAGGGAAAAGGTGGAAAAAGGTTTGAAGGTTTTGGAGATGGATGACATGTCCATCCTCCCATATTTTTTGGAACTATTATCGGTCAAAGACAGTGGGATTGAAAACCTGCCCATAAGCCCGGAGGCAAGGAAAGAGCGGATTGTCGAGGCATTGAAAGCCATCGTTTTCAGGGGTGCGGAAAAACGGCATCTTGTCATGGCTTTTGAAGATCTGCATTGGATCGACCAGAGTTCCGAGGAGGTTTTAAGGCATCTTCTGGACAGCATACCAGGGGCAAGGGTCTTGCTGATCTTCACCTACCGGCTTGAGTTCGTGCCGAAATGGGGTGGGAAATCCTATCACACCCAGTTGAACTTGAATCGTTTTTCGGAGCGAGATAGCCGCGCCATGGTCACCCATATCCTCCAAACAGATAAATTTTCTCAGGACCTTGAGCAGTTGATTTTAGAACAGACAGAAGGTGTCCCTCTTTTCATCGAAGAGCTTATCAAGGCGCTCATAGAAATAAAGATGGTAGAGATAAAAGGCGGAAAGTATCATTTGGTGAAAGACTTGGACCAAATGACCGTGCCGCCCACCATCAAAGATATCATCATGGCACGTGTGGACGCCTTGCCAGATGAGGCCAGAAAAGTTCTTCAAACCGGTGCAGTCATAGAGCGGGAGTTCAATTATGAGTTGATCAGACGCGTGACCAGCCTTCTCGAACGTGATCTTTTGTCGCATATGTCCATTTTAAAAGATATGGAGTTGATTTATGAAAGGGGTATTTTCCCGCAATCAACCTACCTGTTCAAACATGCTTTGACCCGTGATGCGGTTTACGAATCCATACTGAGCAAACGCAAGAAAAAGCTTCACGAGCAGACTGCATTTGCTATCGAAGATCTTTATGAACACAATCTTGAACAATATTATGGACAATTGGCAGGGCATTATGCGGTGGCCGAGAATTACGAGAGGGCGGCTCATTATTCGATGCGGGCGGCTCAAAAGGCTGAAAAGACCGCATCAATCAGTGATGCGATTGAGTTCTGCAAAAGAAGGGTCAGCTATCTTGAAAAGTTGCCCATAACCGATCAACGGCAGAAAGAGATCATTGATGCCAGAACAGCACTCGGCCTGTTGTTTGTACAAATGCTCTACTATCAAGAATCAAAAGAAGCGATTGACCCGATCGTCGAGTTGGCCCAAGAAATGAACTATGAAGAGAAATTACCTGCGATACTTACCATTAAGGGAAATTATGAAATATTGGTTCAAGAAGATTATGAGAACGGGTGCAAGCATTTTGAAGATGCGATAAAGGTAGCTGCCCGGGTTAATGACACGAGCTCTTTATTGATCGCAAACTGGCGATTGGCTCTCAGTTATAGCTTAAATTGTGAATTTGGAAAAGCCGCACCAAATTTCCAACAAGCCCATGATATTTGTAAGGCTGCAAATAATCTTTGGGGCATTGCAAGGGTAAGAAGTTATGAGGCTTTTTTTCTTCATTTCTATCCCGGAAAAATTAATGATGCGTACCTGGTTGCTGAGGACGCTGTTCGAAATGCTAAAGAAAGCGGCGATACCTATTCGAAGGCCTTTGCATACCCTGTCCTTGGAACTTCATATTATGGAAAAGGTTGGCTTAAGGATGCAATAATAGCTTTTTCAAAGGGAGTTGATTTATGTGAAAAACTTAATTTATCAATGTGGAGTGCAGTAGCACGATGGATGTTCGCTGAATGCTATTTTGAAGTTGGTGAATATCAACAATCCAAGCACCAATATCAGGTGGCGGTACAACTGTTGGAACAATCCAATGCCCACGCTTCCTTAATAGCTAATAACAAAATCGGCGCAGAAATGGCAGCCCTGGCCACAGGTTCTAAGGATATCGATATGGAAATCCTGAACAGGTATCTGACTGAAGGTAAATATAACTATGGCAAAGTATGGCAAACGAGATACATTGCACAAATTCTATTGAACAGTTATAAGCATCATTCTGTCGAGGCGAATAACTGGATCAAAAAATCCATCCAAGCGGCTGAGCAAAATCACATGATGTGGCATTTAGCAAAAAGCCGGGTGTTGTACGCCGAATTTTTCAAACAAAATGGCGAAACTTCAAAGGCCAAAAAGCAACTCTCCAAAGCAATTGAAATTTTCAGAGAATGCGAAGCTGAAGGGTGGGTGGAAAAATATGAAAATGAGTTTGTTTCACTTCAATAACTCGGATATCTATTTTTCCCATTTTTTGTTGAACATTATTATCCTATATTTGAATCGAATCTTCACCAAAACTATTTCGCATGCGAACTAAATTGCGCTTTATCCAGATTAAATAGTACTGCTATGTATTTGAACATTTGACATCACCTAAATTTTTATGATATCCATTTGAAATCCTAAATTTTCAGTGAGTTATGATATTG
>JAFDCA010000609.1 GCA_019313025.1 Deltaproteobacteria bacterium | reverse complement strand
TTAAGGGGTGGTTCAAATTGAACTGCCCCTTTTTATTACCTCAACGCCGCAAAGGATTAGATCTCAGCTACCCGCATGGCCTCTTCCTTGGCAATCCGGCTCCATTCCACAACATTTTCAGGATTATTACCGATGGTGTGATTGTCCTTCATAATCAGCTCCACCACGTTGTCTCTGGTCGTTTCCAATAGCTTTCGTATTTCCGAACGCATGGATTCTTTGTCCAGTACCGGTTGACTCAACGGAGTGGGAATGGGCTTTAATGAAAGGATGTATCGGTCTTCCAGGAATTCAGACATTTTCTTGACATCTGACCAGGGGGAGCAGGACACCCGGCGCAAATTGTGGTGATTTTTGACGACATGCCATCTGGAGTGAAGCTCCTCGCAACAACCGTAACACGTAAAGCCGAAACGATCCATGATCGGTTTTTCAGCAGGGAATACGAATTCTGCATACATCTCCGGAGACACATTCACGGTTTCCTGACTCTCGGTAAATCCCCATAAATCGACGGCCCTGACCCTACCCTCGAAATCCGCCTGGGGCAGCTCGTCTGTGAAGCCGAATCCACCCGAACCGATATAGGTTCCGTCATTGTTGAGGTGCAGCAAATGGTTCTCCTCCAGAAAATCCAATTTGGCCATGTTGGTTTCGGAAATAAAGGTCAGCAGACTCTTGAGACCTTCCGGATGGTCATAAAAATCGGTATAAAGATTCATCAAGCCGCGAAGTTTCACGATCTCCCGCGTAATACCGAATGACCCCCACCAGACGCTTTTCTGACGAATCTGCAAAATATCCCCGAAGGTTTCTTTGGCGATTTCATAGCTGCTTTTACTGGTCTCCCAATCGATGTCGATGACCGGCATTTTGAGTTGTTGGAGGTCCTTATCGTAATCCTTGATGGGAGGTTCCCAAACCTTTGATCCGTCCTGAATACCGGACTCATGTTCGATAATCTCTACACCCCAATCATCGGGGCCAATCGTGCAGGGAACATCAAAATAGGGCTCAACCGGCTTGTCGTCGCCCATTTCCTCGCCCCAGAATATCTCTTTTCTCAGGTCCATTTCCCAGTACCGGGCGATCTTACCCTTGCACATCATCTGCGCTTCGGTGATAATTTCATTCCATCCATTTTCTGGCCAACACAGTACCGCCGGCCTGATTTTCTCAAGGCGATTCAACTTGCGCCAGAGTTCACGTTTTTCCGCCAATTTTCTCAGAATTTGTTTATCCGCATCGGACATTTCAAGATCCTGAGCGGTGAATTCAGTAAAAACTCTCCTGGCGTTTGTTTGTACCTGACCGGTGGACGGGCCGTTGCCATAATTTAACATCGCACCTATTCCTTTATTATGATAATCAAGCGACTTGATAGGCCTGAGGGATCGGGTTTTCACGTTCACCGCGATACCGGGCCACCGTGTTGAACATGGCACGGACCGCCTCGTCCGGCGTTCCGTAATCGGCATTCGCACACTGGACGGCCAGCCTGTCGTAAGGCGGGCCATGTTCTTCCAAAAGGGCCTCGGTTGCCGCGGTGGCTTCTTCTGCCGTGTAATGCAGCATTTTAACGGGATCCATGCGAACGCTGAGCCAGCGGTCCTTGAATGCCTCCCGGCAAGCCTTGATATCCGAGCCGCAGCCTACATCCATATAGAGCGCACCGGTATCCGCATAGTCTTTCGCGAAAAGATGGGCGTTGTTCCCGCAGTGATGGATTCCCATGGGCGGGAGTTTTTCTCCCAACCAGATGTCATGCTTCTTGAGATATTGCCGGTAATGCGCCGGAGAAATCATCTGCAGGTTGCAGTTGGGAATGGTGAACAGATCCGGCATGAATCCTGCGGTAAGGCGACAAATACTCAGGGATATGGTTCCGGTTCGGGCTTTGATGCGCCTTCCCACCTCGTAAATTGTCCGGGCGATAACCCCATGGATATGCTCGACCAGATCGGGATTATCGATCAGATCCAGGAAATAATCTTGCCCGCGAAGATCAAGCGCCACATTCACCACGCTGTGCATGGGCACGTCACCTTCAAGATAACCGAATTCATCCTCGAGTTTGCCCATCAGGGCATACAATGCCTTCATTGTCGCTGTGCCTTCCACATTTTCCGGGGCCTTCAGCTGCCAGGCTTGCGATTCGGTCAACTTGGGAGAAATAACCCAGGGATTGGAGTCATCATTGTAAAGAATCTCACATCCCAGGATCTCCTGAATAAAATACCCCGAGCCAAGGATGACCGGGCCGATAATCGGACGCCGGGGCGCGTTTCGGCACCCAAGACCCAGATCACCGAAGCGCTCGTAGAGCAGCTGTCGCATCTGCTTCTCCTGGTTGACCCGCCTTGCGGGATCGTAAAAGAAGTCGCGATCAAAGGTAAGACCATAATTTTTATTCCACCAATTCGGATGGAATACGATATCCGCAGGCAAATACGGCTCTTGCATATCTATTCTTCCTTTTAAAGCAACGCTTCCCGGCCCGCCGGAAAAAAACGCGCAAGCGTTTGTGAGGACTGCCCTGTTAAAAAGTCAACATAACCTTAAAAGCGTTCTCCTTATCATGGATGGCGACTTCAAAAGCCTCATGGATTTTATCAAACGGAAAGTGATGCGTGTTCAATGCGGCAAAATCATAGGCATCTCGGATCCGATCCATGAATCGAATCGTTCGTTG
>JAFDCA010000608.1 GCA_019313025.1 Deltaproteobacteria bacterium | reverse complement strand
TCAAGCCCTTGTGGCGGCAACAATCGAAAAACCCTTCGATCTTTTGATTGACACCGCCGATGGCCTGGACCTCGCCTTTTTGATTGACCGAACCGGTTACGGCGATGTTCTGTTTGATGGGGATTCCGGATAAACTGGACAACAGGGCGTAGATTTCCGTGGAGGAAGCGCTGTCGCCGTCGACGCCGCTGTAGGATTGCTCGAATGCAATACTGGCGCTCATGGTAATCGGTTTGTCCTGGGCGAACTTCTTTCTCAAATACCCGCCGAGGATCAGAACGCCTTTATTGTGCGTGTTGCCGGACATGTCGGCTTCGCGTTCGATATTTATGAGACCGGCACGGCCCATGGCGGTCGAAGCGGTGATGCGGGACGGTTTGCCGAACATATAGTCGCCGACTGAATAGACAGCCAATCCGTTGACCTGACCAACGACGTCTCCCGCCACATCAATCATCAATGTGCCCCTGTCGATCATTTCCTGGACCCGCTCTTCCGCCAGGTTGGATCGAAAAATACGCGCTTCGATGGCTTTGGCCACATGTTGTTCGCCAACAACCGATTGGTTTTCCTGACTGGCCCAGAAATCAGCTTCCCGGATCAGGTCGGAAACGGCAGGGAAGCTGGTGGAAATTTTTTCCTGTCTTCCGCTCATCCTGACGGCTTGCTCCACCAGCGCAGCCACCGCCGTCCGATCGAACGCTCGTAATTTCTCTTCATCGGTTGCCATCTTGACAAATTCCGCAAACTGCTGGATCGTCTGCTCGTTTTTGTCCATGACCGTATCAAAGTCAGCCCTGACCTTGAATATCTTACGCAGGTCTTCATCATAGTACCCGAGGAGATGATAGAGGTAGGCATCGGCAATCAGCACCACTTTGACGTTTAACTCGATGGGCTCCGGTTTTATACCGGTGGTGGTAAAAAAATACATCGGGTCGAAGGTCTGAATCTCGAGTTTTTTGCTTTTCAGTGCGCGTTTCAGGGCCTGCCAAACACCGGGTTCGATAATGGCGTCCTTCAGATTGATAACCAGATACCCGCTGCTGGCTTTGACCAGTGATCCGGCCTTGATCTTGCTGAAATCGGTGCGCCAGACCCCGCTGCGGTCCACCACACGCTCGATGGCACCGAAAATGTTGCGATATGTTGGATATTCTTCAACAATAACGGGAGGGCTTTTGCTCTGGCTGTTGTCCACCAGTAAATTGACTTCATAGGGCTGAAACAGATCGACATCGGGCATCATCGGGGGTAACCCCGGAATTTGAACTGCATTTTGGGGACTGAAGATTTTCAGGTTGTCGGCCATGTCTTCGATCATATCCTGAATGTAGCCCATTACCTTATCATGATTAAATTTTTTGATGAGTTTGGCGGCTAAATCCGAGGCTGTTTTTAAAAAAGTCGCCTTGTCCATTTTTTCAATTTTTTCCGACACTTCTTTTTGAAGCTCTTTGAGTTCAAGAAAAATCTGATCGATCTGGCTTCTCAATATGACGTGTTTTTGTTTCATCGCATCAAATTCTGCTTGCGGGAACCGGCCTTTTTCCACCAACGATTCCAGTTGTTCAATTGGAACGGGTTTGTCATCGACCAGCGGCATTACCTCCGGACGTTTAAACTGTCCCATTTGAACGTCAACAATGGCAAATCCCTCTTCTTTGACTTTTTGCTCCAAGGATTTGAAAAAGCTCTTGGCCTGACGCTCATACGTTTCCATAATCTCTTTTTTGACAGTGACGTATTCCTGACTCTCGAAAAGCTGAGGAATTTCTATCTTCAGCCTTTCGACAAAACTTTTGGTGTCCCGCTTGAATGCACTTCCATTTCCCGCCGGAAGCCGGATCAAGATCGGAGACTCCGGATTTTTAAAACAATTCACGTAGCATAGGTCTTCCTGCGCCCCGTCCTTCTGCGACATTTCTTCCAGAAGCCGCTTTACCGTGGCCAGTCTTCCTGACCCGGCCATACCCGTGACAAAAACGTTGTAGCCCGGTTTCGCCATATTGATGCCGAATCGGAATGCTTCAACTCCCCTTTTTTGGCCGATGATTTCTTTCAACGCTTTTAAATCCTGGGTGGTTTCGAAAGACAGGGTGGCCGGATCCAGACGCCATCTGAGATTTTCGACGGGGACTTTGGAATATGATTTTTCCTGGGACATTTGTTCTCTCCTTATATGGTTTGTATCTCAACTGGTGGGTGGCGTATCCTTAACTTGGCAACATTGGGGTTATCTCTCGTAATATCGAATCCGTTGATCGGGCGGCGCCTACCGCCGCGTTAGAAAACGGAAGCTATCCTTTGTCAACAATTACACCGCGCGCCTTCTTCGGTTTACATTTGGGAAGCTCAATTCTTAGAATGTTATCCTTGTATGTGGCTTTAACTTCTTCAGCTATTATTCTGCAGGGAAGTGAAATCGATCGCGAAATGGACCTGGAGCTTTTTTCGATTCTTTGAAAATTTTTTTCTTGATCGACGGATTCTTCTCTAGTCTCGGCCTTCAAATTCAGGGTATCTTCGGTGACCGAAATTTCAATGTCTTCCGGATTGATACCCGGCAGATCGGTACTCAGAACCAGCATATCTTCGGATTCCGTAAGTCCGGTTGAAAATGATTCGACGGCTTCGAACAACTTCCGGGGTACATCGAATCCTCTCCGAAAGCGTCTGAAAAGAAGATCCATATCTTTTCTGAGTTTATCCAATTCTTGTTTTTTCCATAAGGTAAGTTCTGACATGTCAAAATCTCCTTTCTACACATGAAATGACATCCATATGAACGTCGATAATGAGCGCAGTGATCAGCAGGATGCGGACCGGGTAATCAAGATCTGCTGATACTGCATTCATCGAACACTCATTCTCCAAGATATTGGCTAAGTTTGTCCTGCCACGCTTTTTCTCGAATTATTTGCAGCAAGACCACGTTTATTTGCTCGCGCAGGGAGCCGTTCTGCTGCAGCGCAATTCCGTATTCCTGGCGTTACAGGCGGTAGGGCAACACCTCCAGGGAGCCGATATATTTTTGTGTATATAACAACGCAAAATGGGTGCGTCATAGACCAGGGCCTGAACCTTACCTTCCTTCAGGGCCGCCAGCCCCTCCTGAGGCGACCCGTAGGAACGAAAGGGACTCTGAATTTGGTTGAGGTAGGATTCACTGGTGGTGTTTGCCGTGGTCCCGACGGTGACCTTAGGCAGGTCTTCAGGCCCTTTGATCACGGATTCAAGCTGTGTCACGGTAAGTGAGGACGTAATGGCCGCTGTAAAACTAGAAATTATGATGATCGCAACAAACATCCAGATGAGTCCTAAAATTCGTCCCGCCTCTATGACTGGTGCTTTATCACCATAGCCGACAGTAGTTATGTGACGGCAGACCACCAAAATCCGGAGCCGATGCCCCTAGCGGCGGAACCGTTGAACTGCTGGGGTTTTTTTTGAGCTCAAACCACCATACCAGCATCCCCACCCCCAATAGAAGGAGCGTCAGGGTGGCAATGACCTTCAAAAATGCAACCGAAATAAAGCGTTTGACCACAGTAAAACAGGGGCTTTGCACCTTGCCTGAAACCGCAATTCCCAGGCCCGTCGTATAAAAAGCATGGGTGAAGTCAAAACTTTTCTCGCGCTCCGGTGTAATTGTCAAGGCGGCGACTGCAGCGTCCAGCGATGCTATAGCCATTTCTTTTTTCTAAACCAGAATAACATAAAAACAAAAATCGCCACAAGCAGCACCCAGAGCATCGGGTACGACCAGTGCCACTTTAACTCCGGCATATATTCGAAATTCATTCCGTAAATGCCTGCGATGAAAGTCAAAGGAATAAATATGGTGGCCATGATGGTCAACACTTTCATGACTTCGTTCATGCGGTTGCTGACGGTGGAAAGGTACAAATCCTGCAGACCTGAAAGCACGTCCCGAAATGATTCGATGGTGTCCATCACCTGGATGGTATGATCGTAAAGATCCCTGATAAAAATCTGGGTGGTCTCCTGAATTAAAGAGGCTTCCTCTTTCATCAGGGTGCTCAGAATTTCTCTTAATGGCCAGACCTGTTTACGGAAAAAAATCATCTCTCTTTTCAAATGGTGAATGGTTTGCAGATTTTCGGTTTGAGTATTTTCGAGCAGCTCTACTTCCAGCAGTTCTATTTTTTCCCCCATT
>JAFDCA010000607.1 GCA_019313025.1 Deltaproteobacteria bacterium | reverse complement strand
GGTCTGATCAAAAAATCCGTGGAGGTTTTTCTCCCTAAAGTTCAGGTTAGAAGCAGACGTCGAGACCGGAAAGTGATGATCAGAGTTCCACTTTTTCCTGGCTACCTTTTTGTGAAGACCAATCTGGACCCCACCGAACACCTTGAAATTGTAAAAACAGTCGGGGTTGTTCGATTAATCGGCAACAAAGAAGGCCCAATTTCGGTTCCTTCGGATACCATAGACTCCTTAAAGATTATGGTTAAAGGGGACAATACCGTTATCACAGGCACCCGTTTTAGAAAAGGAGATAGGGTTATCGTCGTTTATGGACCCTTTGCCGGTGTCACCGGAACGTTCGCTCGATACAGGGGAAAAGGACGTGTGATCGTTAACATCGAAGCACTTGGACAGTATGCAGGCGTGGATGTGAGGGAAGAGGATATTGAGATACTACCGGAAATATTATCATAACCACTTGACTTACTGTATATTAGCATTTTATAAAGTTTCAATTTCCGGTTTTATTGCGATCCGTGCATAAAATTAGAGTGGATGAACATAGGGGTTTTGTCCCAATAGGAATATCGGAATCATGGGTCTGAAGGTATCCGATCAATTATTTCCATTTATCATAGAAGCTATCAGACGTTAAATTGTCACCAGATATTGTAAGAAGGAGGATATATGAACAAATTGGAGCTAATCTCCGCTTTGAAAAACGAAGCAAACATTTCTAAAGCAGAAGCGGCAAAGGTGGTCCAGGTATTTTTCGATAACATGGCAGATGCCATGGTAAGAGGTGAACGTGTTGAAATTCGGGGCCTGTGCAGTTTTTTTGTTAAAAACTATAAAAGCTATATCGGAAGAAATCCTAAAACCGGGGGAAAGGTCCAGATTCAACCCAAAAAACTCCCATTTTTCAAATCTGGAAAAGAACTAAAAGAACGTGTAGATTCTTAAATTTGTGACTGGTTTTCAATCGATGTTTGGATTTGAGTCGATATTGGGTCAAGAAAAGCCGATCCGACTTTTGACAGCGCTTATTCAAAATGAGACCATACCCCATGCCCTTCTTTTTCTCGGAATTGAAGGTGTGGGCAAAAAAACGACAGCCATGGCGACTGCTATGGCGGTTAACTGTATGGGTCATGGGGAGGAGAATCTTCCTAAAAAGAATAACAATCGAGCTAACCGTAGCACGATTCAGAAAATAACAACAAAAAGCGGAGTTTGTGGATGTTGTAGATCATGCAGTAAAATTAAGTCCGGCAATCATCCGGATATTATCCTGATCAAACCGACGGGTAATTTTATCAGGATTAATCAAATACGTAATCTGTGTAATACCCTCACCATGAAGCCATATGAGGCAAGATTACGTGTGGTCGTTATCAGCGATGCTCAGGCGATGAATCCTGCATCAGGTAATGCACTCCTAAAGATGTTGGAGGAACCTCCGGCTCGAACAGTTCTAATACTTACTGCCCTGAATACATCTGATCTTCTGCCCACGATCGTTTCTCGCTGCCAGCATATTAGATTTAGCCCGATTCCCCACAATCAAATTGAGGCGTTGCTCATCGAAAGAAAAGGCACCAGTCACGATGATGCCAAGAAAATAGCGACCATGGCAAACGGCAGTCTTTCCAAGGCCCTTTCCATGATGCGTCATATGAATAAAATTAACTGGATAAAGCGAAGGGCCTGGCTGCTAAACAGCGCTGAATCATTATCTTTAATGTCTATCCCTTCGCGGTTGGCATTTGCAGAAAATCTATCAAGAGATAAAGTTGTCCTTGCCGACTCTTTGGAGGTGATGAAATCCTGGTTCAGAGACCTTGTTATCTGTAAATTTCATCCAGAACAAATCATGAACAAAGATTTGGAAGAAGAAATTCAACAACATTCCAAAAAGATGACCGTTGATTCACTTCTTTCAAAAATTGATTATATTCATTTGGCACAGAAAAATATTCAGGCCAACGCCAATTTGCGACTCACGTTGGAAGGGTTGATTCTGCGGCTTGCAGAAATTTGAGTCTCAATTTTTACTCAGCAAGTATCCTTTATAAGGTGCCATTTCTATGATCAAGGAATGTGCCGAGCATCTAACTTGCCTGTTCGTCATAAAAAACTATAGACATTAAGTATATGAAAAAAGTTGTCGGAATAAGATTCAAACCTGCCGGAAAGGTTTATGATTTTGATAGCGGTGCTTTTGTCCTTCATCGAGGAGACCATGTGATCGTTGAAACTGAACAAGGGCTCGGATTAGGAATGGTGGTGGTCCCTCCGGTGCCATACGACCAGTCTTCTGCAAATCAATTGGGAAAGCCTCTTAAAAAAGTGTTTCGCCTGGCAAGCCAAAATGACTTTCAACAAAGAGAAAAAAATGCTGAAACGGAAAAACAGGCCTATGCCTACTGTCTGAACTGCATTCGAGAACTGGACCTTAAAATGAACCTTTTTAATGTTGAAAGCTCCTTTGATGCAAGTAAATTGACATTTTTTTTCACGTCCGAAGGTCGTGTTGATTTCCGTCAACTCGTAAAAATGCTGGTCAAAAAGTTTGGTGTTAGGGTAGAGATGCGACAAGTTGGCATACGTAATCAGGCAAAAATGTGTGGTGGTATAGGAAGATGTGGGCGTGAAATATGCTGCTCTGCATTTATCGAGAAATTCGGGCCGGTTTCCATTAGAATGGCTAAAGAACAGGGATTGTCGTTAAACCCCACTAAAATTTCCGGGCAATGTGGTAGACTCATGTGCTGTCTGACCTTTGAGCAGAAAATGTACATAGAAATAAAGGAAAAATTTCCGAAAGTCGGAGAAACGATCACAACTAAAAATGGAAAAGGTAAAGTGATAGCACATAATACCATATACAATCGTATTGCGATTCGTTTAGAAGGTGGTCAGGAAATAGAGGCGAGCGTCGATGAGATTATCAATAAATAGAGAAGAAAATTAAACCGCTCGAATCACGTATTTCTCCCAAGGAGAAAAAAATGGTTACCCCTTTTTATATAACCACACCAATATATTAT
>JAFDCA010000606.1 GCA_019313025.1 Deltaproteobacteria bacterium | reverse complement strand
CCAGTGTTTGGGCCATCAGCGTTTTGCCGCTGCCGGTGGGTCCGATTAACAGAATATTGCTTTTATCAAGCGCTACATCGTTGTTGTCAGATCCGATGCGCCATCGTTTGTAATGATTGTAGACAGCAACGGAAAGAATTTTTTTAGCGAATTCCTGTTCGATGATGTAGGCGTCCAGTTTTTCCTTTATCTGCCTGGGCTTAAATTCCTTATATCGCTTTTTGGAATCTTTGATCCCCTGATCTTGAAGAACTTCACTGCATAGCTGCACGCATTCGTCACAGATGTAAACAGCCGGTCCCGCAATCAATTTTTTGACGATGGATTGATCTTTTCCGCAAAATGAACAATATAAATCGTTTCGATCATTATTATTCTTTAGCATTTCAAACTGCTTTCTGTTTCAATTGAGACACACTATTTTTTTTTGAAGACCGATCGCCAACCTGCAGGTGAAAAACCTGTGACCCTGGCTGCCTTGCCGACATCTCTGGCCATTTCAGTAATATAAAATGCATCAGGGTCTTCCTGGTTGACGGTATTCAATATTTTTTTCATATCGCGACGGCGGCAAGCGATATACAGCTCGTCAACAGGGCCGTTCATACCCTCACCCCGAAATACAGTGACCGGCTGTCCCTGTCCCCTGAGGCGATTGGCCAGTTGCTTTCCGGCGGTTCGCGTAAAAACCCTTAAAACCATGAAGCCAAAGGCAAGCTTTCGTTCAACTGCAATCCCGACGACATTGCCGGTCGCGTAGCCAAATGCATAAAATACCGCCAGAATGGGTTGCGTTTCGAGTTTATGGATCACCACACCGATGACGGTAATCCAAATTAAAAGCTCAAAGATTCCTAAGACAAACGCAAGGATACTTCTCCCCTGAACAGTAACAATAATTCTAATGGTACCGATGGATACATCGCCAATGCGCGCAGAAAAGATCAGTAAGCCTGTTAGAAGTGTGCCAATATCTATCATAAAGCCTTATAAATTGGTCTCTAAAATCTGCATGAAATATCCGTGCTGATTAACTGACGAATAAAATAAATTTCCATATCTTTTTTTCCCTCGCGTATGAGTCTATCCAATCATAAAGCAATGCATGTGCCATTTTGATAACCTTATGAAATCAATATACTAATTTATTTTTATGCGCCGCAGACCGGAACCTGGAATTCGGGTATTGAAAAGAAATCGGAATCGGCGATTCTCCTCTCCCAGGGTTTTTAGCTTCATACTTTCCCTATACATATTTTTCGACGAATTGATTTCCTTTGACAGAATCGGTTTTCTTATAAAAATCAGCATGTTTTGAAGTGCATCAATTCTTCTGTGTTCTGGATACATGCCAGGTGATAAAAATGGCATATCAATTGCCTATAAAAGACTCCATTGATGAATTTGAAAATCGAGCTGAAATGGAGAGCAAGGATGAAAGCCTATCAAAAAAATTTTGCAGGTCTGTGGATAGACCGTCATAAAGCCGTGATCGTGTCTATCACCGATGACGGGGAAACCATCGAGCGGGTCGATTCCAATGTCGAGCGCAAAGTCCGCTTGTCCGGTGGTTCCCGCACCGGCAAAACTCCTTATGGGCCGCAGCAGGTTGCCGTTGACGGCAAACAGGAGGCGCGGATAAAGCATCAGCTGCGCCAGTATTATCAGGAAATTATTCGAAGAATTCAGGATGCCGATCAGATCCTGATTCTGGGGCCGGGGGAGGCAAAAACTGAAATAAAGAAAGAATTGGAAAAATCCAAGGAACTCGCTTTAAAAAAAGTTACGGTGGAGCCGGCAGATAAAATGACGGAAAGACAAATTGCCGCCAGGATCAGGCGTTTTTTTACTAAGGTTTCATAGACACCAATGGTACCCTTTTATGCCATTGATGATCAGCGGTAAATATCATTTGCGGGAGTCTGTAATGCTGAAAATTTTATTCAAAAAAGAGCTGCAGCTCGAGAAGCTGGTTTACAATTATCTTGAGAATCTCGGCATGATTCAAAAGCATTTTGTCAAGGCCATGACCATTTGTTTAAAAGACGGTATCGGCGACGATTTTTATTTTCTCATGGACCAGACCCATAAATTTGAATCCAGAGCGGATGACCTGCGGGATGAAATCAACGAGTTGATGTACAGTCGGGCCCTGATTCCCGAATCGCGTGAAGACATTATGGATTTGATTGAAAGAGTTGATGCAATTCCGCGATCATTTGAACAGGTTTTAAATATTATCCGTACGGAAAAAGTCGCTTTACCCGATTTTCTGGTTCTTGACATTCAGGAGCTCATCCGGGTTTCAATGGAAAGCTGCGACCTAATGGCCAAGCAAATCGATGTGATGATAAAAAAAAAGGAAGGCATCAGGAACTTGATGTCGACAATCGATCAAAATGAGAGCCACTGCGATCAAATCGAACGGCGTATAATCGTGAAGCTGTTCGAATCTGATCTGGAACCATTCTCTAAACTGCAATTAAAAGAGTTGATCATTGTGCTGGGCGAAATCTCAGATCAGGCCGACAGAGTATCCAAAAGGGTCAATATCATGAACCTGAAAAGGCGGGTGTAATGTTATCTTTGCTGGGAGGCGTTTTTCTGGGTTGGTCTCTGGGCGCCAACGATGCTTCTAATGCGTTTGGATCAGCCGTTACCTCTAAAATGATTAGATATTGGAATGCCGCTGTTTTAGCCTCAATTTTTGTCATACTAGGGGCGTTACTAGAGGGGCAGGCCGGAATCAAAACCCTGCAGGGGCTGACCCAGCTGACGCTAAAAACAGCCGTGGTTTCATCTGTCGCTGCAGCCATTACGGTGAGTATTATGACCCTTATGGGTCTGCCCGTTTCAACTTCTCAGGCTGCGGTCGGCGCCATCCTGGGTATCGGATTTTTAAATCAACAGTTGAATATTAACGGCCTGGGCAAAATTGTCGCCTGCTGGTTCGGCACCCCCATTGGCGGAATGCTGATTG
>JAFDCA010000605.1 GCA_019313025.1 Deltaproteobacteria bacterium | reverse complement strand
CCCTGTTGTTTCCATCCGGTGTTACGGCATCCTACATCCGGCAGGTCATGCATGAACTCGAATCGGTTTGTCGCCGCTGGAATATTACGCTGTGTGGCGGTCATACAGAGATCACCGATGCAGTAACAAGGCCTGTTATCACTGGAATGCTTGCCGGAAAAGTGACAAAAAGCCGCCTGATTGATAAACGGAACATGATGCCGGGAGACAAGGTTTTATTGACCAAAGCAGTTGCCGTTGAAGGAACCGCCATTATTGCCAGGGAGTTTGGAGGTCGGCTCAGAGCTTTGGGTATGACGGAATCGGACATTGAAACATGTAAACAGTTTCTCTTTTCCATAAGTATTTTAGAAGAAGCGCAAATCGCTCGCGATTGTGAAGGGGTCAGTGCCATGCACGATATTACAGAAGGGGGGGTGGCCACCGCCCTCATGGAGCTAAGCATCGCCGGTGAACATCGTATCAGGGTAAACATGGACCGCATCCCGGTCTTCCCTCAAACCCAAAAGATATGCACCTTGCTTGGTATTGATCCCATGGGATTGATCGGCTCCGGCAGCCTTCTCATTTGTTCTCGTAAAAATGAAACCGAAACGCTTATGGGCAGCATTCGAAAAGCTGGAATCGATATTGCCTGCATCGGCGAGGTGATGGAGGCCGGCCGAGGGGTTGAAGCCGTGGGAAAGACCGGACCAATAGTATGGCCCAGTTTTGAAGCGGATGAGTTAACCCGTCTTTATTAAAATAAGGTATATCATATATGAAAATTAAAATTTTTACCGTGGGTGGGACCATCGACAAGGTATACTTTGACCGCAAAAGCGCCTATGAAGTGGGAGAACCTCGGATCGGAGAGATATTAAAGGAAGCAAATGTAACCTTCGAATACGAAATATCGTCCATTTTGCATAAAGACAGTCTCGATATGACCGACGAAGATCGCCAGCTAATTTTCGACAAGGTTGCTTCTGATCAACATCGCCATATCCTATTGACCCATGGAACGGATACCATGATTCAAACGGCAAAAAAGTTGCAAACCATACCTGACAAAGTGATTGTACTTACCGGTGCCATGGCGCCGGCTAGATTTAAGTACAGTGATGCGGAATTTAATATCGGCTGCGCCGTTGCTGCTGTTCAGGTATTGGCGCCGGGTGTTTACATTGTAATGAACGGAAGAATTTTTGATCCGGATCGTATCAAAAAAAATCTGAAACAGAACTGGTTCGAAGAACTCTGAAAAAGTATTCCAGGTCAACACAGCCTCAAACACCCCAAATGTCATATAACCACATAATTTTTGAAATTACGTTGAGCTCTGGTCAGTAGTAAAAATAGCCACAACTTTTGTTTAGCGATACCATTTGCTTATGTCAGAAAATCAAGCATTTGATATCTGTAGGTCATTGCAGCTACTACCAACCGTGTCCATTGAAAAATTCTGTATTTTATAACGAAAAGACACCGATGAAATTTGATTTTATCATTTTAGCTATTATGAGACGAATGATGATTTCGTATTTCATTTTTTTGGACTGAACAAGGAATATGGATTTTGTTATTAAAAACTTTAGCGCTTGAGGAATCGCTTAATCAAACCTTTTTTATCTAATTTGGGCTCAGGAATACCCAAATGACGATAAACGACACTTTCGAGCTTTTCATATGAGACATCGGAACCTTCAACCACGACTTCTTCTTCTACCATAACGGCAGGAGCAACTGGCAGGTCAAGCTCAAAATATTCATCGGTGTTATATTCAGCTATCGGTTTTGATATGGTTTCTATTTCAATGTCATACTTTTCGCCCAGCCTGGGCATCATCTTTTTGAAATGCTTTCACGGCTTTCCATTGGGCTCATTGAGAAAGAATCTGACTTTTAGCATGTTTCCCTCCTCTTTGAAGCGTGCTAAATTCTTTAAGGATTTGCTTCTTTGGATTAACTGGATTCATGGCAGATTCCTTTATTACTTACTAAAGGGGTTTTCTCGCTTCCGCCATTCGGATCAAAAATTGATTTGCCGGTAGAAAATCCACCAGGCGGAGGTCGTCTCGTTCATTTCCCTTGCGATTTAAAAATACAACTGTCGGGACCCCTTTGACCTCATATTCCTTTAACAGATGTTCATGAGCCGGATTGCCCTTACGCGTGAGGTCAACTTTGATCATGACAAAGTCCTGTTCCGCCTGTTTTACAATTTCTGCATCATGAAAGGTGATCTCTTCGAGTTCACGACATGGACTGCACCAGTCAGCATAGAAATCAATAATAACCGGTTTGTTTATTTTTTTCGCTTCTTGCAAAAGTTCAACAGAATAGGGTTGCCAAGTGATGCCTGGTCCCTGCAGGCCCCATGAGCCTATTAATATCGTTGTAATAACTACGCTTATCATGACAATACTGTTCCTAATCCATTCAAATGCTCGAAAGTTCGCCTTTGTCCTATCGATCCATCCTAAGTGGAGCCCTGCTGCAAAAGCCACGGCTGCTAAAAAAAGGATTCCTACTGTTTTAGGCAAAATGGGTCTAATGAAATAGACAGCCATACCCACCAGTATCCATCCCATAAGCCTTCTTACCCAGACCATCCATTCACCGGAACGGGGAAGTTTATCTATTTGTCCTGAAAATATGGCAAGAAAGAAAAGTGGCAAGCCAAGGCCAAGGCTCAGGGTAAAAAAGACGATAAATCCCAGCCATGGGCTTCCCATGCTTGCTACCCAGGTCAATAATCCTAAAACAAAGGGACCGATACAAGGAGCAGCCACCACTCCCATCGTTAATCCCATGAACAATGATCCCAAATAACCTGCATAGGATTTTGATGCAGCCTGCATGAGGATGTTAGGCAGTCTCAATTCCCAAAAACCAAAAAGACTGGTGGCAAAAAAAATCAAAATAGCAGCTACCGCAGCAAGAACCAGAGGGTTCTGAAGCATAGCACCCATAATACTACCGGCCAGGGCAGCAACGACACCAAGGGCTGAATTGGCGATAGACACTCCACCAACATAACATAATCCATGACCGATTAATTGGCCTTTACCACTGCGGCCGCCAAAATATGAGACAGTGACTGGAATCAAGGGATAGACACAGGGTGTCAGGTTAAGGGCCATGCCTCCCGCAAAGATACCCAAAAGGGTCCAAATCATGGCCCAGCCATATAAAGGCCCCGGTGTCTTCGGTTCCTGGGACATTCCGGAAAGTCCCGCAGGGATCATCTCCACCGGCAAGCCTTTGGCATGCCATTCTGGATAACCCAAAGAATGACGATAAACATTTTTATAACCGAGCTT
>JAFDCA010000604.1 GCA_019313025.1 Deltaproteobacteria bacterium | reverse complement strand
CTGATTTTATTAATGTTGTCTTTGAGCAATACACCGTTGGTGGTTAGAGATATATCTTGGAGTCCATCCATTTTTGTCAACTGTGACAGAAAATGATACACACCTTTTCTAACTAGTGGCTCTCCTCCTGTTATTCTGATCTTGGAAATTCCGAGGCCTGTACCTATCCTGACAACTCGGAGTATTTCTTCATACCTCAATATTTCACTATGAGAAAGTTTTGGAATAAGCTCTCTGGGCATACAGTACAGGCATTTTAGATTGCATCGGTCGGTAATGGAAATACGAAGGTAGTTCAGATTACGATCGTATCGGTCAATGAGTGTCAAGTTGGACAACATTAGGATATCCTTCTGAATTTTTTGCAATATTCTGGAATTTCTATAATGGGCGGTCTTTCATGCCCTTCAATTTTATAAATATCCGGCTTGAATTCATCTTTTATAAGATTATACTGTATCATCTCATTGTAAAGTTTCTCTTTATAATCAACCAGGCCCAATTTTTTTTTGCGTTTAATAAAGGTCTGCAGTATGGCAAAAGACATTCTGCCGAGTGCCCTGGTATCCTGGTTTCTGTGAATACGCTTGTCAAGATCAACTTGAGCAAATACGTCAAGTCCCCATTTTTCATAAATATCTAATATCATACTGGTTTCGATTCCATATCCTATGGGAAAAGGTATGTTTTCAAATATCTCTCTGTAACCGGCATATTCACCTGATAACGGTTGTAATATTTGGGTAAGCTCCGGGAAAAAAAGAGAAAAAAGAGGTCTGATAACAAGTTCGGTAACTCTGCCCCCACCGGTGGGTCTGATTTTGCTTTTTCCGATGGCAATGGGCCGGTCATAAAAGGCTTTGACATATCTTATATTGTCGAAAAGAATGAGCGGGCCCAAAAGCCCATAGGCAAACCTGTGATGAATGTTTTTAATATCAGCGTCCAGGTAAACAATTATATCCCCTTGAGTCACATATAGGGCTTTCCAGAGATTTTCGCCTTTGCCTTTAAATTTTGCCAGATCAGGTAAAATTTCTGTGGCTTTATATACATTCGCGCCGTATCCTCTTGCGATTTTTCTGGTATTATCTGTTGAATCTGAGTCCACAACAATGATCTCATCGAGTATGGGATAGCGGGGCATCAACTCTGATTTCATGATCAAAATCTCTTTTGCGATGGTTTTTTCTTCATTCAACGTTGGTAGACACAGCGAAATTTTCAGATTTTTTCGTTGTTTCTCATCTACAAGTCGTTTGAGATCGCTGAATTCTGAATAATGAAAGGTATTTTTTTCAATCCAGCTGATGTTCATCACATACTCCGCTATCAATGGCCATGATCACACCAATGACCTGAGCAATCCCTGTAGAGATGGGCTCAATTTCAACACTTGCATTTTGCTGATGATAGTTTTCCCCTCTAGTGATTCCAAGGGTAACCGCCGGTATTTTGCGTGAAAGAAAAATTGAAAGCTCGGACTCACTGGGTCCACTTACCGGGGTTAAATCGAGTTTCTTCATCACAGCGATAGAACTCTTTACCAAGGGATGATTGAATTTCAATTTTGCAGCGTGGATATTACTCAACGTTTTTAACCTCAAGTCGACTTCATATTCATGACTCGTGCCTTCGACAATATCTTTGATGCAATTGAAAATCGATTTTACCATTTTGTCGGAATTGCTCTGAATTTCAAATCCCAAAGATGCATTATTTGCAATCATTCCGTGCTTGGCCCCACCCGAAGTTTTACCGATAATAACCCTCGATCGAGGCTTTTGAGGCAAACGTAGCTTCATTATCTGATTGATAACGTCGTTTAATACCAGGATGGCATTGGGTTTGAATTTGTGTTCCCACCCATTGACAGGCAACGTATTACACTCCACTTCGCATCGGATCATGCCGTCGGCGTAATAATTCAGCCTACCGAGTTCCGCGCTTTCTATACAAACAGCACCTCTAATAGGCGTTGCCCATGTTTTCAGAAGATGTCGGATGCCTCTCAGGTTTCCCTTGCCAAGGGACTGAATAACACCTGCCAGAACAATGTCGGATTCAAAACGTAGACCTAACCTTCGAAAAATTTCAGGCAATGAGACCAAAACACCAACTCCCACGGAATTGTCCATGATACCCGCACCGGTGATTGAATTTTCCTGAATGGAATAATAATGGTCGATATCTTTACTGAAAATGGTATCCAAATGGGCGACCACAAAAATAGGCGGTTTTGATTCTGAAGTCCCTTTGATAACCCCGATGGGATTTCGGTAGCCGTCCGTGGTACATTCGTCAACTTGAAATTCGGCCAGTCTTTCCATGAAGACGCTTGTGCGTTTTTGTTCTTTGAATGTGGGGGCGGGAGTCTGCCCGATCAACACAATGTTCGTAATGATGGTTTCTTCGATGGATTTAATCGTATCGACAAATCCAGGTAATTTGTCGATGGTGCTGTCCATGACGACGCCCTTTCATTGAGATGTTTTCTTAACGGTGTTGAATAATTTAGCAGACAATAAGGATACACCAAAACATGAAAACAGGTCAATATGTCTTTGGATTTTATATTGGGGTATTAACACTTGAAACACACGGTGAATGAAGCTATTATACTGGGATAATCTCCCGAGTTGTAGTTAAGTTGGGTAAAATAAGTGAAGCATCTCCAATTGAGTCGGTGTGATCCCAATAAAAATTGTAGTTTTCGAGCAAATGATGTTATTGTGAAACGGATTGTTTTATTTTTAGGTATATTATTTATGATTCAAACCAACTCTATGGCCAAAGAATATGCGTCTTCGCCATATAATTTTATGACCACATCCGATAAGCAAACGCTTCGCTATGGTATATGGTGCAGCCCAAATGAAAAGCAAAAAGGATCGATTCTTTTGTTGAGCGGCCGAAAAGAATTTATGGAGAAATATTCGGAAACCATCGACGAACTGAATCACAAAGGTTTTAATATGTACAGCTTTGACTGGCGCGGTCAAGGACTTTCAAGTCGAATGCTGGAGAACAGACATAAGGGATTTATCGATGATTACGATGTGTATTTAAGTGATTTGGATATGTTTGTCACTAACATCGTAAAGCCCGAATCCGCTCATCCGATGATCATCATCGCTCACTCTATGGGCGGCCACATCGCGCTCCGTTACATGCACGATCATCCCACCGTAGCAGAAATGGCGGTTCTCACATCGCCGATGATCGACATTTTTGGATCCAGCCTGTCGAAAGGTTTCGTCAAATTCATTACTAAAATTGCTATTAAAACGGGTTTCAGTCATTCTTATACCATCGGTTCCGGCGACTACAAGGATGAAAGTTTCGAAGGTAATGATCTGACGTCAGATCCCAAGAGATTTACGGATGCAAAAAACGCAATCAAAAAATATCCGAACCTTGCCCTGGGCGGTGCAACATATGGATGGTTGTCCGCGACGTTAAAATCAACAGATATTCTCACTCAACCCGGTTTTGCAGCAAAAATTACAACACCGATTCTAATGGTCATCGCCGGTAAGGACAAAATTGTTTCTACTAAAGCCCAAAAAAAGCTCTGTTCAATGCTCCCGAACTGCATATTGAAAGAAATATCAGGTGCCCGCCACGAAATCTTTAAGGAGACGGATGCCATCCGGTCAATTTTTTGGCGTGAATTTAACAGTTTCATCGATAACAATATTGTTCATTGACCCATTGACGATATCACAGCTTGAAAACACTATTGTTTCATAAACAAAAATTGTTTTATCGTCTGGTACGATATCCCAAAAATGCCAAATAAACTCCGTGCCATACGTCCTTTAAAAAGGACAAAAATTGTTGCCACTTTAGGACCGGCCAGTGATAAAGAGGAAACACTGCGCAGAATGATTCTGGCCGGAATGGATGCGGTCCGCGTCAACTTCTCTCACAGCACCCATGATTATCTCGTTCCTTTGGTCAAAAAGATTCGGGCATTGGGCGATAAGATGGGTGTTCCCATTGCGATTATCGGAGATTTACAAGGACCCCGAATTCGCATTGGAGAAATTGCGGAAGATACCGTTGCCTTGAAAACAGGTCGCGATATTTGTCTAACCCCCAGACACCTAACAGGAAACAAGGACATCTTATCGGTAAGTTATCTCGGCATGGCCGATGATGTTCACATGGGCAGCCTGATTCTGGTTGATGACGGCAACATTGAACTTGAAGTCATTAAAATTGACGCCAGCGGAGATGTTTGGTGCCGAATCCTAAAAGGTGGTGTGCTATCAGGCCACCGGGGCATAAACCTTCCTGGATTACGGGTCAACCTTCCGTCAATTACTCAAAAAGACTATGCAGATATCGATTTCGCCATTTCTCAAAATTTTGATTTTCTAGCGCTTTCTTTTGTTCAATCTGCTGAAGATGTCCATCAGTTAAAAGATTATCTGAAGCAAAAAAAATCAAATATCTCTGTCATTGCCAAAATTGAGCGACAAAACGCTTTGGAGGATATTGAGGCCATATCACTCGAGGCCCGAGGCGTTATGGTGGCCCGGGGTGATCTGGCCTTGGAAATGAGTTTGCAGGAAGTTCCTATTGCACAAAAGCGCATTATTGACGTTTGCCGTAGAGCAGCGATTCCGGTAATAACCGCCACCCAAATGCTCGAATCCATGGTCGACATGCGCAAGCCGACCCGGGCCGAGGTTGCCGATGTGGCCAATGCCATCTTAGACGGAACAGATGCCCTGATGCTGTCTGCCGAAACTGCCATTGGCAAACATCCTATTGAAACCGTTACCATCATGTCAAATATTACGGTTACCACAGAGAACGCCTGGTTTCAGGGAAAGTTGTCCGGCCCTTCTTCGTTTACCCCACCTCAAGAAATTGAACCAACGGTTGCATATGCCGGCAATTTAGTGGCCGAATCTTTATCAGCTACAGCGATTGTGGCCTATACCGCCTCAGG
>JAFDCA010000603.1 GCA_019313025.1 Deltaproteobacteria bacterium | reverse complement strand
GCGATGGCCCTCAGGGTTGTGGTTTTACCGCAACCGGAGGGGCCGAGTAGGACCAGAAACTCGCGATCTTTAATCTCGAGATTCAATTTTCGGATGACGTAATTTTTACCGAAGTATTTTTCGACTTCTATTAATTTAATGTCCGCCATGGATTATCCTGGCCTAATTGAGCGAAAACAGCCCAATTAGGCGTTATTCTATTCTTCGTCCTCCGCTTCGGGCAGGGGTTTAATATGGGAAAATACGATGAACCCGACCAACCCGATCAGAATAATGCTGAAACCATAAACGTGGAGAAGCAGAACCCACGGTTGACACAAGCAAAAAATACCAAAAATTATCACCCACATCGAAATGGGCTCAAAATATTTTGCACTTAATTGTCTAAACATCCTCCGCTCCTTACTTCCTGATCGCTCCGAATGTGACACCTCTCAAAAGATGTTTGCGCAAGAAAAATGTGAAGACAGCAACCGGGAACAAAAATATAAACGTTCCCGCGGCAATGGTTGTCCAATCAATCATACCGGATCCCAATTGGGAGGGGATAAAAGGTGGTGCGGTTTGCGCATTGCGGTTGGTCATCATCAAGGCCAGCGCATATTCATTCCAGGCAATGATGAATGAGAAAACCGACGTCGCGGCAATGCCGGTAGCAGACTGCGGCAGAACAATTTTCCAGAAGGTTTCAAAGCGTGTATACCCGTCGACCAGCGCTGCTTCCTCATATTCAATTGGAATTTCATCCATGAATCCTTTCATCAGCCATACACAAAATGACAGGTTGAAGGCCGTGTACAGCAGAATCAATCCGATATGAGAATCCACCAGCCCGATGGTGCGGAACATTAAAAAAATCGGGATGGCCACCACCACAGGCGGCAGCATCCGCGTGCTGAGGATAAAAAACAACCAGTCATTTTCGGCCGCCACGCTGAACCTTGAGAAGCCATAGGCGGTAAATGTGCCCAGGGTGACCGCCAGAAAGGTGCTGCTAACGGCAATGAGAATACTGTTCCAGAAGCGGTTTAGAAAGGGTGAACCCGCGATAATTCTTTCGCCGGCATCATAAACGAGCTTTTCATACCACTTGGCCGCATTATATGTTTCTTCGGGGACGGCTTTGCGTAGTTGAACTCTTTTGGTGAATAGTTTTACAAAGCCGGTAACTTCAGGCTGGAAAAAAACCGTCGGCGGGACGGTGGTTGCCGCGGCCCTGGGCTTGAAGGCCGTGGAGCCGATCCAGTACAGCGGGATCAGATAAACAATCGTTGCCAGGAGGACGAGCGCCACCGCAATTTTGTTAAAAATACGCGATCTTGCCGTTTCAACAGCGGCCATTTTAGCGTTCCTTTGCCTTGTTCAAATATTTTATATAAATGTTGCTGATACCGATAATCATGATCAGCAGTATATACGCCAGCGCGCAGGATTTTCCGGTCTGCCACTGGGGAAATGCCATATTGTAAAGCTTGATTGAAATTAACTCGGTGGCCGTGCCGGGGCCGCCGCCCGTCATAATAAAGGCCAGATCAAATGTTTTGAACGCTTCCAGGGTTCTGAATATAACGGCGATTAGCAGCAAAGGGATTACCAAGGGAAGGGTAATACGGCTGAAGGTAAACCATCCGGACGCCCGATCGATGGCGGCGGCTTCGTAGAGATGTTGCGGAATGGCCGATAAACCGGCAAGCGACAACAGCATCACAAACGGCGACCACATCCAGATGTCCGTAATGGCGATGGCCAGCAACGCCACGTCCGCGTTTGAAAGCCAGACAAATTTACCCAGTCCCAAAAGATAGTTAATAATACCCCAGGAGGGGCCGTACAATAACTTCCAGAAAAGGACGACGATCGCCATCGACATCATAATCGGAAGTAAAAGCAAGGTCGTAATCAGACCCTTGGCGGGAATCTTGCGGTTTAATAACAGGGCGATACCAAAGCCTACGACCAATTGCCCGGACACGGAAATCAACACATATTTCATGGTCAAATAAAGGCTTTCCCACACATGGGGATCACGCAGAAGCTCACGGTAATTGCGAATGCCGATCCACTCCGGCGGATCACCCGACACCGCGCTGTAATCAGCGAAGGAAAGTATTAAGGAATAAAACAAAGGAAAAATATTTATCAAAATGAGAAAAGTGATGGTGGGGATAATAAATAAGTTGCGAATCGTCAGATCGCTCATCCCCCTTCTGGCCGCAGTCACTGCATTGTTCATGGGTTGAACCGTCGATATTCTACTTTCTTTATAGTTAGGCACATGACTATTTTAGTTCTTTTTAGCTCACTCTTCCGGCTTGTCCGGGTTAGGAAAAACCTGATGGTATGAACCAACAAGGGAAGGTGTCACCCTCCCCTTGTTGGTTCCGGTCAGATCTTATTACTTAAGACGTCCTTTCTTTTTAAATATTGTCTCCCAGTCATTGGCAATGGAATCCATGGCTTCTTTGGCCGTACCTTTACCCTCAACCACATACTGATGCCAATTTCTCTGGCAAATCTCCAACAGTTCGGCGTATTCCGGAACGGCCCAGAAATCTTTGACCATAAACATGGTCTCGTAAAAGGCTTGGTTATAGGGGGTGTCTTCCAGAAACGCTTTGGATTTGAGTACGTTGGCATTGCAAGTATAGCCTCCCAGGGCCGCCCATTTTTGCTGGACATCATCCCGGATAAACCACTCCAGGAATTTATATGCCAGATCCTGTTTTTTAGAATATTTAATGATTGATGCTCCTTGACCGCCCAATGAAGCAAAGCGGCCACCCGGGCCGGCCGGGTTGGCAAAAAATCCCGTGACTTTGGCATATTTATTAACCGAAGGATTGATGAGGGCCGGGAAAAAGGCAAAGTAGTTCATGCTCATGGCCGCCAGACCCTCGGTGATGGCCTGGTTATTCCCCTGGAAAAATACATTGCCCCAGTCCGGCGGTGTGAATTTATAAAGCTCTTTGTAAAATTCCAGGGCTTCGATTCCGGCCGGGGTGTTCAGGACACCATTAACCCGGTATGTCTTGGGGTCACCCAGGTCCGCGCCCCAGGCGAACACGACGTTTTGGACGCCCATGGTGATGGCATCATAATCTTTCTGGGTATAAATGGCCACGCCATAGCGATTTTCGCTGGGGCGATGAAAGAATTCAGCCATGTCTTTTAGCTGGGCCCATGTTTTGGGAATACCCAACTCATAGCCGTATTTCTCTTTAAACGCTGCTTTTTCTTTGGGATCTTCAAAATAGTCCTTGCGATAGGCCCAGCCGTTGGCGTCACCCTCCAGCGGCACCGCCCAGTATTTTTTGCTGCCTTTGGGGTATTCGGCATAGCCGACAATGGTTGCCGGGGCCATGGACTTGTCGACCCCGTTTTTTATAAACCAGTCGGTCAAGTCGACATAATGACCCTGGGTGGCGCCGGCTCCCAGCCACTGGGAGTCCCCCACGACGATGTCCCAGGAATCACCTTTGGCGGCAAATTCCCGAAAGGTTTTGGTTTGAAAATCACCCCATGGGGTGGTTTCCACGGTCACCTTGATGCCGGTCTCCTTCTCGAAATCCAGCACCAGTTCCTGCAGGTAGGTTGCGGGGTCCCACTCGGCCCAGAAACTACTCAATGAATCTGCAGCAATTGCAGCGCCGCTTACTGTAAGGAAAAATAAGATTCCAAGAACGAATACACTACTTTTCTT
>JAFDCA010000602.1 GCA_019313025.1 Deltaproteobacteria bacterium | reverse complement strand
TGTGCTTGACGGTCTCAAGACTGCGATCTGACCCATCAACGGTCACCAATATTTTTTCTTTCAACACCATCGATACACCTCACGATATAAAAACAGATATGATTGACGACTCAATACTTTTTATTTTTTCTATATCCTTTTCAATTACCGTTATTATTTTTTTTTCCTATTTTACATTAAATCAATGCTCGTTTCTAAATGATTATCATCCTTTCGTTTTGTGGTCCGGCAAAACGTTTTCTGGCTTCGAATCCACTTTCAAAGGCTTCCCGGTTGCGCTTTTGCACCTTCTTATTATAGTCAGGATTTCCTATCTTTTTGGGCACATTGTTCAGTATGCCTTCAATCGTTGATTCCTTTGGCAGCGATATAAAGCGGTGGTCATTTCTCATCATAAGATCCGATGCGATGACTCCCAAAGAGAACGGACCCTTCAAAATGGTTTGAAATTTATATTTTTTAAAGTTGTACACCACCATCCTCATGTCATAATCCGCTTCAATAAGATCTTTGAATTTAGTGAGATATTCGTCTCTGTTAAGATACCTTGGACCTTTGCGGCTGGCGGTCACAAGAATCGGTACGTCCACAAAAAAATCTGCAACTACGGTTAATCCTCTGGGAAAGGCGCTTTCAAAGTCTCTCACGCTATTCACAACGCGCCAAGACTCAGATAAATCAAAGCCATTGACATAGTCTACATCATGAGAGGTGGAGCCCTTTACCTCATATTCGCGAATCACTACGTCAATGCAAAGTGGACCACCCGCCTGGGCCAATCCACGGCATTGATGTATGGCCACATAACAACCCGTATTAATCGCGGCATCCGCCGCCATATTGGACAGCGTAAGAAAACCGGAACCTCCAATGGCCGGGTTGGAGATGGTCAGTTGTCTTTCGACAGCCATGTCTTCCCTCTAATTTTTAAGTTCGGTTACATTGGAAGAAATCGCAAAACTGGGCCCTTCAAAACTCAGTGCACCCACGGGGCAGGGAAATTGTGCACATGCACCACATCCAAAACAAAGACTGTCATCATTGTTGAGTAATGCATGACACCTCAGCCCAATACCGCAAAGTCGGCATTTGAATCTATTAAGATTTCCGAATTTTTCAGGCTCCTCCCGAGCCACTCGCTCTCGTTCTTTAGCGAACTTAAGATCAAGACACTCGTCGGATTTTATAAAATGACCCATTTTGATGCCTTCATCTCTTGCATGCTTTGCCATGTCCATTACGCAGACGCCGTCTGCCACTACCATGATTTTCTCCTTTTTAAGATACCTGCCATAAAGCGCCTTGAAGAGTTCAGCATTGTCATTAACCCTATAGGGATTGATGCGGATCACTTCAAAACCTAATGCTGAGCCTTCTATGTCGAAGTTAATTTCAAGTGGTATCTGACCACCGGTCATTCGGATGGTGTAATTGTTATAGATTATATTGACGGCGCCATACTTTTTATTTTTGGCGGCGAACTTAATGCCGCTGATATTGAAATTATAGGCGCCGTCGCCGGATGCAGTTACAACGATCTGCTTATCGGAACAAGACTCCTTGATTCCAGCACCCACAATTGCACCTGAGCCCATGCAAAAAATTGCATCCACAATTTGGTAGGCGTGGTATCCTTGAAGGTTGCCACATCCCCTGTCAGCACAGTAGATTAGCTCATATTTGTCTTTACCCTTTAGCCCCTGCTGTTTGTTGAATCGCCTCATACCTTCGATTACTGACCAGGAAACCTTGGTGTCTCCGCATCCGGAACAGTTGGAAACAGGCCGCTCGTAGGTTATGTCTTCCGTTAACGATATACCTTGGAAAGAATACTTTTGGGGAGTCATTTTCTATACCTCCCTTTATGCGCTTAAAACATGGTCCATATAGGAAAATCGTTCATAAATCCTGGGTTCAAACGGAATACCGCAGTCTAAAACTTTCACGTCTACATCCACTCGGTTCATGAGGTCTAATAATTGCAGGTATATTACCCGTCCATAACCCTCTTCGAATACATAAATCTTTTTTATCGGATAGTTTGACACAAGTTCCTCAAAAAGGGAATCGGGTTGGGGGAAAACAATGTCCGTTTTCATTACCAAAACATCACCATACTTTTTTTTAAAACGGCCCTTTAAAATCGAATCATGATCCAACAGCTCAAAATCCTCTCGAAAAGGGCCGTTTAATACCAGCATCTTTTTAGGTTTGGTTCCGTCTGGCGCCACACGATTCCCCAGAAACTCGAAATACTCATGGATCTTTTTCTTGTACAAAGGAATCAGTTTTGAATGAAATTTCTTTTCTCTGGGGCGGATGTGCGGACCGATAGTGACCAGGTGTTTGGGGTCCCGGGTGAATCCCTTTTTACGCTGATTCGCCTTCAAGTCCAGCTCCATTACAACATCTGTTAAAACTTCCCGATAGGATAAGTCATAATTCATAATCACCGCAAACGGGACACCCAATTCCTCGAAAAGTCGATAACAATTCTTTAGAGTACTGTGTGCGGTTCGAGGGGAGTGAAGCTCCAGTGTGGGCATACGAATGTGAAACCCATAGAGCACCTTATTGTCTTGCATGGTTTGAGAGGATGTCCCCTGACGATCATCACCTGATGCAATGCCCAGACCTCCGGTGTAAGGAACAACGTTGACAGCAACCCGGATTGCATCGGCCGCAGTATTGCCTCCTAAATGTTTGAAGGAACACATCACACGGGAGCCTACGGGTATTCGCTTTTCTTTATCCTCTGCGAAAATTGTCTCTCCATAAACCAGATCCCATTCTTCTTCGGTGAGAAACTCTCTCTTTTTAAGATCTCCTTTGCCGATCACTGCACCTATTGTCAGTGCCATGGCATTGTCTTCATTGGTTGTGGTTCCCCAGTGAGAGGCGAGCTGATAACCAATTTGACTCACCACCTCTCCAACATTTATCGTAAACGCATTCGCCTGGGGTAAATTTCCCGCCAGTTGTTCAAAGCTCATCTGAAGGTCAGAAATGGGTGCTCCGGGATAACCGGCGGTCACTCTTACACCAGCTTCGATAGCTCCTCGTGCCAAAGACTTATTGCCCGAAAGTCTCATCCTGCCCAAATTAAATATCTTTTCCTTGGCCATGGGACTCACCCCCCCCCAAACCAACGATCATATGAATAAAAAGGCCTCCATATAATATACCTTAAAAGCATAATGCGTGCCAAATTTTGAAAAACAATTTTATGGCTTTAACTGTTTGGAATATATATTAATATGTAGAATAAGGGGACTAACGCAAAAGGGACTTTATGGCAAGAATTGCTTGATCATTGCAAGGATTTTCGCTTCATCATTGCAATTATGCAATGATTGTAAATCATTTCTTTTTTGACCGGCCGTCCTGATGTGGGACTTCAAGATTCAAGCGCTTCATTTTGCGCCATAGCGTTGTGGGATGAATACCCATTTGGGCAGCAGTTAACTTCCGGCTCCAATTATTTTTCTTGAGCGCCGTGTAAATAATATCTTTTTCCACAGCTTCTAATGAAGGCTCACTTTCAGTAATTTGTTCAGGGGCTGGTATTTTCCTTAGGTCTATTTTCTGATGGAGAGATTCAGGCAGATGTTCTCTTCGGATCAAATGATTTTTGCAAACTACAGTGGCATATTCAACGATATTTTCCAATTCTCTTATATTACCCGGAAAGTCATAAGACATCAGAATGTTCATTGCTTTGGGGGATAGTCCTTGAATTTCCTTCCCACGCATACTATTGAATCTTCGAAGAAAATGCTCAACCAACAAAGGAATATCTTCTTTGCGATCTCTTAAAGGTGGCAAAAAAAGTTTTACAATATTGATCCGGTAATAAAGATCTTCTCGAAACAATCCTTTTTTCACCAACTCGTCCAGATTTTTGTTGGTGGCTGCTACGATGCGGACATCTGCCGTTTCGGATTTTGTACTACCTAAAGGTTCATACACTTTCTCTTGGAGAACACGCAAGAGCCGCATCTGGAGCATTGGGGAGATGTCTCCTATTTCATCCAAAAAAAGGGTACCTTTCTCAGCCTGGGAAAATCTTCCCGGTTTATCCTTTTTAGCATCCGTAAAGGCACCTGCCTTATATCCGAAAAGTTCGGATTCAAGAAGCGTATCCGGCAAAGCCCCGCAATTTACAGTCACTATGGGCCCTTTTTTTCGGTGGCTAAGGGAATGAATCGCTCTTGCAAAAAGTTCTTTTCCCGTACCGCTTTCACCTTCCAAAAGGACTGTCGTGTCATTCCCGGATACCAATTCCAGCATCTCAAACAGACGTTGCATTTCCCGATTTTTGCTGATGATGTCAAAAAAGGCGTGCTTTTTGGCCAATTCCTTGCGTAGCTGTTCCACATCGCTCAAGTCACGAAATGTTTCCACGCCCCCAATGATCTTATCTTTTTTATCTTTTAAAATGGCGGTTGAAATGCTGATCGGAATCCGATCCCCTTTCGAATTCACAATAAATATGTGTTGATTGATAATGGGGTGTCCCGTTTCCATGGTTCTTTTCAGAGAACATCCTTTTTCACAGATACTGGCCTTAAAAACCTCCCAGCAATAACGGCCAACGGCTTCCTCCTGTTTGATTCCGGTGATTTTTTCGGCAGCCCGATTAAAGGAGGTAATTTTCCAATCAGAATTGACAGTAAAAACACCATCGGCAATACTGTCCAAAATTATTTGAGTATAATTTTCAAAAGGTGGTTTCATAATAGAACCGCTGAATAAGCCAAAGAGTATTCCAGCGCCGTTGCTTAAACTATTTGAAGGAATGCGGCTGGATTGATCAAAAGAATAACGGTTTTTATAAATGCATAAATATAATTAATTAAAAAAAAATAGAAAATCAAGATCGGATTGATTTTTACAAAAATCTTGCTATGGTAATTCAGTTAATGAGATATCGGAATTTGACATTTTCGTTTGGTACGATTACAAGATATACAATCACGTTATGGTTCTATAAAACCACTTAATATTGAGGATCAAAATGGCGGGTGATAATTACGCTAAAATTGTTCAAGATAATCTTAAAAAACTTTTTGACGATCTCCCAAAAGATTTGGCCCGGGCGTTACCCGCCGCACAGAATGGCGATACCTTTTTATTTGAAGCCTTTGGAGATACCTGTGAGATTCGATCCGATGGCATCTTTTTAGATGCCGTTCAGCAAACTGGCGTGATCGGAATTTTAATTTCCCTTTATGCGCTGAACACCAAACTCGAAACATGTTTGATAGAACCTTTGAAAGCCTTTAAAGATCTTCCCAACAGCATGCCGTATGCCGGTGCTTTTGTGACCCATACCCAGCAGATTTTGGTCCCTTATGTTGAAAAAATCCAGATATCCACCCACCGGATCATCGAGACACTGAAGGGCTGTAAAGCGCCTTCCGGTGTCGGCGGCGATTTCTCATTGATGGTTTATCCACTCCCGAAAATTGCCCTTTGCTATATTTTTTATGAAGCCGATGAAGATTTTCCGGCCTCCGTCACTTGCCTTTATTCAAACAACGCCCTTTCATTTTTGCCCATCGACGCCTTGGCGGATGTGGGGGAATATACCTCAAAAAAAATCATCGATATTTTGGTCTCAGACTGAGAATGAAACATGTTAGGGTGCTTGGGATTGGACAAAAGAAAAGTTTTATCAAAGGCTTCATGGTGAGACCGTCAATTTATCTTTATCAAGGGAGGGTTCCGGTACAATTTTAAGTGATTGGAGTCTAAATTTTTTTTTCAAGATCTCCACGTTGCTGTTTTTCAACCCCCTTATTTTTGACATGCTTTTGGGATGAATCTTTAGGGTCAAGGTATGATGGGATAGCGACGTGCGTTCCATGAGTTCTATGGCCATATCCAGAAAAATTTTTGAATGGACCATGTGACCGAATGCCGGATGATACGGCCCGGCCAAAACAGCGGAACCGCTGTCAAGGTCTTTGGCGGCCTGAAGACCCATACGGATCACCGGAATATTCTTTTTTTTGAAAAACAGATATAGTGTTGTGACATGAGCAATGGATCGTTCAAGCGTCCAGGGATGATAGCTTCCATTTTGATACCACCTGGCAAGCAAACTGTTTATAAGGACAACCGTTGGATATATCCTCACAAAATCGGGCTCAAGTTCTCCAATCCTGTGTGCGGTAAAAAGGGAGCTTGCTTCATCTTCGCCCGGCAATCCCACCATCATTTGCAGGCCGACTTGATAGTGCCGATCTTTTAACAGGGTCACCGCCCGCAGTGTATCAGAAGCAGAATGTCCCCGCTTTGCCATGGCCAGCACCCGATCATCCATGGATTGAGCGCCGATTTCAACGGTTGCAATCGGATATTTTTTTATAATTTCAATCCGATCATGGTCAATGGTATCCGGACGTGTGGAAAATCGAATGGCATTGATTTTTTTGTTTTTTACGAATGTTGCGGCGACACTCAAAAGGCGCCTGCAATATTCTCTTTCCAGGCCCAAAAAATTTCCACCGTAAAATGCCACCTGAACCGGCCGATGATCATTTGCCTTATAATTGAGAAATTCATGGATCTGCTGTTCCACTTTCTTTGGAGAAACAGTGTCACGCCCGGCGCCGGTAATGGATGTCTGATTGCAAAAAACACATTGGTGGGGGCACCCGGCATGGGGTAAAAAAATCGGAATGATAAAAGGACGGTGGGTGGATATGGGATTAACCATCAGGTTTCAAAAATTCAAGGCCTTTTCTCGCTGCATCCTGTTCGGCAGCCTTCTTGCTTTTTCCTTCACCTTCCGCTTGGATTTCACCGACTTCCAGCCTCACACGAAAGGTTTTGTCATGATCCGGACCGCTTTCATGAATAACCGTGTAAACCGGCATTTCTTGGTGTTTTGTCTGGACAAGTTCTTGAACCCGGCTTTTGTAGTCATGGTTTGTTGTCGAAATAACAACGGCGTCGAGTAAAAAAGAAAAATGGCCGTCAATAATACTAAATGCCGCATCAAAACCGCCATCCAGATAAACAGCGGCTATGACCGCTTCAAAGGTGTTTGCCAAGATCGACTGTTTCTCCCATCCCTTTGTTTGAATCTCACCTTTACCAAGCTGTATGTACGAGCCAAGATCCATTTGTTGGGCAATGGAAGCCAGTTGAGACTCATTGACCAAATTGGCCCGCATCTTTGATAAATCGCCTTCTTTTACATCCGGGTAACGATGCATGAGCATGTGTCCAACGACAAGATTTAAAACAGAATCCCCTAAAAATTCAAACCGCTCATTAT
>JAFDCA010000601.1 GCA_019313025.1 Deltaproteobacteria bacterium | reverse complement strand
TTAATGATATTGGTGCAGAAGGAAAACTTCGGGATATATCTACAAAAATTGACGAGATATCGGGAAGAAGGGATCTGTTGATTCATTTTTTAAGAAAGCAGAGCCATGTGGAAAGCAGTAATCGAATCATCGATTTTATGAAGGCCATCTTTAAATTCTGGGAAACGAAAGAAAAAGGTATCCTGGAAGAGTTTGTTCCGCCCAATATTTATACGGAAATCCATAGCGAGGGACCCTACATCGACGGTGTTCACAAGGTAATAACACATTTTAAAGAAAACGGGATATCTTTGCCGAAGGGTCTTATTACCATTCAACAAGATGAGATAAAGTCTATTCTTAATGGGATTTCAGGTGTATCAAAGCAAGATATGGAGAGGGTTAAACTTGCGATAGCCTTATATAAACTCTTGGATCAGAAATATAATCTCAATTTTATCGAAATGGATAATTATCTTGCCCAACTCCAAGCCGAAGCGTTTCCGGATTTAAGCAAGCTGCATGATGCCTTAAAAGAGTCTGATTTAAGTGACAAAATATACAAACTGCTCGACTACCTGGAAGAGTTAAAAAAAATAATACTTTCTGAACAAAACTATGAAATCAAGGAGGATATTTATAAAAAAAGACACATTACCATCGACATTCCCTCCATGTACGGCAGCTATCGCGAAAGGAAATTTGACTCCCTTGGGCTCGCATTTCGAATCAAATCTCTGGTTAATGTACTTTTTGAAGACCTGGTGGATAAAACAGATCTCAGCCTAATAACAAAAGCTACTTTTTATAAAATATACAGCCGTTTAAGTTTGTTTTTCAAAGCCTTGCAGCTCGATGGAATCCCATCCGTCGAAATTGAGCGCCAGCTTGACATGCTGGCCCAATCACTTGAGGCGAGGGAGCTTACTTTTACACAGTATCTTGATATTTTTAAAGGGTTCGCCCTGGCTGTTCGGAATATCATCAACGATTATTTTAACAATATTCATGGTGAAAATCTGAATCAGATTCTATCTCAGATACCTGTTGAGGAGATTTTGCCGAAATATCTCCCCCTCGCCGGAACAATTGAGCATGAAAAGCTGAAACACAGAGTGTCCGAAATTTTCTTCCGAGATCGGATCGCTTTTTCTTTGGGGCTTCAACAGCTCGATCTGTTTTTAAGCCGAATTTTAAACACCCTCTTTCAGCAGGCCAATAAACTCCCCGAGGATAAATTGCATCATCTGCTTCTTTATGATCCTAAAAGGGCGATGACGTCTATGAATAAAATATCCGGATTGGTTTCCGGAATTATTTATCTGGGGAGTAAAGGACTGAATCTTGTTAAACTGAAGAATTTCGGAATGCCGGTTCCCCCTGGTTTCATTGTCACCACCGAGGCGTTTCGATGTAGAGAAATCATAGACGGTTATTTGCCGGCCAAACAAAATTTTAAAGATCAAATTTTGCGGCAAATATCCAACATTGAAAAAATAAGCGGCAAAACCTTTGGTGACCCTATGAATTCCCTGCTCTTATCCGTAAGGAGCGGATCTGCCATTTCACAACCCGGAATGATGGATACGTTTCTTAACGTGGGGATGAACGAGGAAATTGCAACAGGTATCGAAAAACGAACGGGTAATGCGTGGTTTGCCTGGGATAGTTACCGCCGATTTCTGCAATGCTACGGCATGGCTTCAGGACTGGAAAGGGATGACTTTGATGCGATTATCAGTGAATTGAAGCGAAGAGCCGGAGTCCAGTTTAAAAGAGAACTGACCGGTTTGCAGATGCGAAAAGTGGCCATGACTTACAAAAGTTTGATAATGGATTCAGGGACGGAAATTATCGAGGACCCTTTTGAGCAGCTCTATTTTACGATTAAAAAAGTCTTCAGTTCCTGGGAGGGTCCAAAAGCGAGAACATATCGTAAGATTATGGGAATATCCAATGATTGGGGAACCGCCGCTACTGTTCAAGAAATGGTTTTTGGGAACATTTCCCAGCAATCAGGAACCGGCGTCTTCTTTACACACAATCCAAGATGGTCAGAGGATAGCCTGAGACTCTGGGGTGATTTCACCATCGGAAATCAGGGTGAAGATGTCGCTTCAGGCCTTGTAAATACGTTGCCGATATCAATTATTCAGCAGGATATTGAAATGCGGGAAACAGACATCACCCTTGAAAGTCATTTTCCGGAGATTTACAAAGCATTAAAAGATTTGGCGAACGAATTAATCCACATAAGGGGATGGAGTCCTCAGGAAATGGAGTTTACTTTTGAAAGTCCCCGTGCTCAGGATCTGTATCTCATGCAAAGTCGGGATATGACCATACGTGAAAGAAAGAAAGTTTTGACGTTTGATCTTGATGATATTACGAAAGAAAAGTTGCTGGGGCATGGTGTCGGTGTCAGCGGCGGAGCTATGAGCGGGCGGATTGTTTTTGATTTAAAAGAGATCGATCAATGGAAAAATATGGAGCCCGAAACGTCTTTAATTCTTGTAAGGGGGGATACGGTCCCTGATGATATTCGGGAGATTTATGCAGCGGACGGCCTTTTAACCGCCCGTGGCGGGGTAACGTCTCATGCCGCTGTTGTGGCCTACCGGCTGGGAAAAACCTGTATTGTTGGATGTGGCAACCTTATCTGCAATGAAAAGGAAAAGAACTGTCGATTTGACGACTTTGAGTTTAAGTCGGGGGACTATCTAAGTATTGACGGCAGGGAAGGATCGGTTTATCGAGATTTGATAAGGGTCAAAGAAACCTAAGTCATACAAAGGTCGGGTGTTTTTATTTGTTCAATCGCTCCATGGATAATGCTTTCTTTTCAAATTGTATAAACTCATGGTCAATGGATCGTAAAGAAAGAACAGATATCAATATACAAATAATGGGTTCGTTTAAAGGCGAAAATTTTCTTGCTATTTAAATGTTTCGGTATGTGTCTGTTCTTTCCAACGATCCCTAAACCACTCAAACAGTATACGCTTTTTAAAAAAGATTATCAATTTCGCTCATACACATACATTTGTATTTAAAATATAAATCCCAGATCCATCGAATAATTGGAGATTGAGAATTATCGATTGATTTTTATAAAAAGTTTTAACGGAAAAGGATTCATCCAACAGGGGAGATTCGCATGGAAACCGAAAAACATAGTGAATTAAAACTGGGTGTCAACGGATTTGGCAGAATTGGAAAACTGACCCTTTGGCACCATGTGGGAAGAAAATATTTTAAAGAAATTATCATTAATATCGGTCGAGCGGTGGGCACATCCCTTGAAGACATCGCTCATTATACGGAACGGGATTCAACCTATGGTTTACTTCATGGATTTTTATACGGGCAAGCAGCGAAATCTTTGATCAGTGATATGGATGAGAAAACCGGGACCATGAATATTGATGGCATCAAGGTTCGTTTCTTGAGGTCGTCCAGAAATCCGGCTGAAATCGATTGGAATAACCACGGGGTGAAGCTGGTTGTCGATACCACCGGGAAATTTTTAGATCCGACCCTTCCTCCGGATTTTCCACAAGGGGCTGTACGGGGCCATCTTGACGCTGGCGCTGAGAAAGTTATTGTATCGGCCCCGTTTAAAATCAAGGATAGAGGCAAAGCCATGCCGAATTATTCAGTGACCACAGTCATGGGAATTAATGATAATGTATACGATCCCCGACGTCATAAAATCATTTCCAATGCATCCTGCACCACAACTTGCCTGGCGCATATGATAAAACCTCTTTT
>JAFDCA010000600.1 GCA_019313025.1 Deltaproteobacteria bacterium | reverse complement strand
TTCTTGCGGATCGCACCCATCAAATTTAAAAATTCCGCATATTCGTCCCCAAATTCCTTTTCAAGATGCTTGCGCAGTTTTTTGGCAAATGCCGGACTTTTCCCTGACGTCGATATTGCAATAATCAGATCTCCACGATTGACAATAGACGGAAGGATGAAATTGCATACTTCAGGACGATCTGCGATATTGCACAACATGCCCCGGTGTTCAGCCTCTGCATGTATTTTAAAGTTCAGTTCCTGGTTATCGGTTGCGCCGACAACAAGAAATCGATTGTCCAGATCAGTGGTTCTAAAGGGCCTTTCTTTAAGTTTTATTACGCCATTATTTGAAAGTTGATGCAACTTTTCGGTGACAGCGGTGCTGACAACCGTCACATTTGCACCACATGCCAGCAGGGTCAAAACTTTGCGGGTACCCACGGATCCGCCGCCGATCACCAGACAATTCCTATTTTTTATATCCAGATATATGGGATAATATCTCATGTTTCAAATTTGATGAACTCGTAAAAAGTCAAAATTGAGACGGTAAAGTAAAAAGTTCAAGTTCCCCCGCATAAATTCTGCGGGATAGAAAGGCGTCGCGAATTTTGTGGAATGAGGCGTACTAATGTACGCCGCAGTTAACACGAAATGAAGCGCAACGCAGAAATTGGACTTTTTACGAAACCGTCAGATATCTATGGTCATTAGATCTTCAGCCAGCACCAATGGGCCGAAATACGTTTTGCGACATTCTTTTTTCACATCCACCTGATCGCATTCAGGATAAAAATGTGTCAGAACCAGTTTGCGAACGTTTGCCCTTTTCGCAATTTCACCGGCCAGAGAAGGCGTAAGATGCCCTTTTACCTTCAATTTATCGGGAAGCGCAGACTCACAGATAAAAAGATCTGCATCTTTGGAGAGCATCATCAGATTCTCGGAAAAATCCGTATCACCGGAATAGACGACAGATTTCCCGTCTGAACCGGTGACTCGGTAAGCAATACTCTCCGGGTTGTGTTCCACAGGAATCGACGCCACCTTAAAATCATCAAACCGACGCATGTCATGATCGGTAATGTCAAGTTCAATAATATTTAAAAGATGTGGATCGAGTTCGATCCAATGGCCATAAACCAATTTCAAGTTTTCATAAAATTTTAAAAATCCTTTTCCGGCCACCAATGTCAACGGCTTTTTACGGTAGCTCCCGTCGGGATATTTATTGGAAAACAAAAACGGAACCAATTCACTGGTATGATCTGGATGAAAATGACTGTAAAAAATAAAGGAAACCTCGAAAATTTCAACGCCGGCCTCCAGAAGTCTTTGCATTGTCCCGACCCCGGTATCAAAAAGAAGGATGCTGTCACCCGTTCTCATGAGCACGGAACACGAACTTCTTTTGAGTGAGGGGACACATGTGCCGGAGCCGAGGATGGTCACAGACAATTTGTTATGATTCGAAATCATTTTTTCCCCGTTCTTTTCTCAATCCGATGGATGATCCATTTTATCAGTTTTTTATCATTTTTATAATCGATCTCCTCCTTCAGTGCTTCAAGGTGAATTTCGGCACGCGCCATGCTCTTGTGGCCGCCGGCGGAACCAAGTGCACCGAAACTTTCTTTGGCAACTTTTCCCGCATCTTTGCGAAGGCCGTCGTTTCTGAAAATAAGGATCAGTTTATTTGCACTTAAACCTGATACGATACTCCAGTCAACAGAACTTATTTTCATAAAAAAATCTGCGAGCAATACGCAAACATCAGGGTTTACCACATTACCTAAATGAGAAAACGCACGTCCCTTACGAATCCGCTTATTGGAAAGCGCAATTTCAAAATACTTTAAAAAAGATAGCTTCAATTCCGACCGCTCAATTTTGCTGACAAGGTTTAAGTTGGCATGGCGGTATAGAAACTGAAAGGCTCTAACATCTTCAATCAAGGTTTGGCGCACGAAATTGTCCGTATCTGTTTTAATGGCATAAAACAGACCGGAGGCAAGCTTTTTAGAAGGTTTGATTTTTGCCGCCCTTACGTACTCTGTCATGATACTTGCGGTAGCCCCGTATTTGGGACGAATATCCACAAAAGACGCTTTGACGCCTGTGTCAGGATGATGGTCAATGATGACATCCATCGTAAAAGGAAAAAACAACTCGTCATGTTCCGGCTGGGAATCAACGATCACAAATCGGGTGAAACCATCTTTAACAATATCTTTAACTGGAACGAGGCTGACGTCCAATAGCCGGATCATAGCGATATTATCCGGACGTTTGATAACATTGATATTGGAAATGGTGACATTCGACACTCTGCGCCATAGCAATCTTTTAACCGCCATAGCGCTGGCAATTGAATCCGGATCGGCGTTAATGATAATAAGAACATGATCATCGTATGAAAACTGATCATAAAACCGTCTTAATTTTTCGGTGTTCGATATTGTCATTAAAAAGGCCTCACTAAATTTTTTAGAATATATTACAAACTAAGTTTATGCAATAATACATTTATCTTTTTAATAATCGTTGAAATTTGCAACAAATTAATTTATCTGCTTGACAGTATAGAATATTATCTGCTATCTGACTAACGGTTTCAAATCAGCACAACCTGCCCATTTAGATATATTTCAGTAAATCAAGCAGTTATAATGAGGCAGGACGCGCTACACAAAATGTTTTTCAACTATAAAAAAAACCGGCCGTGGATTGAAAATCTTTCCATAATCACTCAACTCGGTCTGACCATGGTCGGTTGCATTTTTTTTTGTTTTTTTATCGGCCGATATCTTGACAGGTTTTTTGGAACTAGAGGCATATTTGTAGCCATCTTTACGGTTTTGGGCGTCATCGGTGGCGGGGTTGTCGTTTATCGTCAAATCCTCGAAATCACCGAACAGAAGGAAATAGATAACAATTCCGACCATGGAATCGATTAGGGAAACCCAAAAAAAATATTGTGCCAGAGCCATTACAGCCGCAATTTTTATAGGATTCTTTTTTATTATCGCCGGCCAGAAGCCTGTCGGCAAAGGACTGATTTTAGGAACGGTTTTCAGTATTATTAATTTTATCATCATGGGAGAAACCCTTCCCCTGCGAATCGGAAAATCTAAAAATAAAACCTTCTTTTTGTCCCTTTTTTACATATTCTTCAGGTATATCCTTCTTGCGGTGCCTTTAATCATCGCCGTTAAATTTGATCAATATAACTTAATTTCTGTCGTCGTCGGGATTTTTATGATCCAGCTTTTCATTTTGGCGGATCATATTGCAATTTGCATAACTTCTACCCGAAAAAAACGGGCCTAATATTATGGAAGATCTTGGCTTAATTCACCAGCTTATTGTTCCGCTTTTTGGCCACAAAATGACCTTTAATATCGAAGTCATAGTGATGACATGGATTGTCATTTTTACGCTACTTTGCTTCGGTTTTTTTGCAACCAAACAAAAGAACCGGCTACCGGGACCTTTGCAGGTCGTTGGAGAACTTTTTGTCAAATATCTTTTCGAACTTACCGAAGATGCTTTGGGTAAAGAGCTTTCAAAGACTTACGCCCCCCTGATCTGTGCCCTTTTTATGTTCTTGCTGCTCTCCAACTGGCTGGGCATCATACCCCACCTTGAAGAACCCACAAAGGATCTGAACACGCCGCTAAGCCTTGGCATCATGGGCTTTTTTATTGCCCATTACGCCGGTATCAGAGAAAAAGGATTGGGCACCTATCTTAAAGGCTACTGTGAACCAATGTTTATCATGGCGCCGTTGAATATCATCGGGGAACTTGCCAAAGTCATTTCAATTTCTTTTCGTCTTTTTGGAAACATTATGGGCGGTGCGATTATTATTCTGGTAGTATCTTATCTGACATACAGTATTATTACTCCACCTTTTCTGAACGCCTTTTTCGGGATGTTTGTCGGAACGATTCAGGCGTTTGTGTTTACCATGCTGACAGTGGTATATATTGCGGTACAGGTAAAATAATTTATGGCATACGATATTCAAACTTGGATTAGCGTCGCTGCTTTCACGGGTGGCGGTATGGCCATGGGGTTCGGTGCCATCGGAGCAGCGATTGGTGAAGGATTTACGGCAGCAAGCGCCAATGAGGCCATCGGCCGCAACCCAAAACTGTCCGGTGACATTTTTAAAGCCATGCTGGTGGGGCAGGCCATTGCCGAGTCTGCTTCGATTTTTGCATTGGTTATCGCCATGATGCTGCTGTTTTCCAAATTCCCACAGAACTCCCTGACGCCGTTTGTCCTTATAGCGGCCGGACTCAGCATGGGGCTTGGTGCCATCGGTTCGGGTGTAGGTTCCGGCTTTCCCGCAGGGGCAGCATGTAAAGGCATGGCCCGACAGCCTGCGGTCAGCGGACGTTTGACAACAAATATGCTTATCGGCTCCGCAGTATGCCAGACACCGGCCATCTTTGCGCTGGTGGTGGCTTTCATTTTATTGTTTCAGGATTTTTCATCACATCCCGTATCACCGATGTGGGCAGCCATACTGGGGGCTGGAATTTCTTCCGGATTTGGTGCTATCGGCTCCGGACTTGGTGGCGGTCTTGTGGCAGAAGCCAGTTGTGACGGGATTTCCAGGCAGCCCGAAACCGCGACGCCGGTGACGAACGTCATGCTGCTGGGTCAGGCGGTAACCCAGACAACGGCCATTTATGCGCTTTTGGTCAGCTTTATTCTGATGTTCAAATCTTTCCCGGCAACCGAATTGCTTGCACCCCCCATGGCATTGCTTTCAGCCGGTATATGTATGGGCATAGGCGCCATCGGTCCGGCAATCGGAGAAGGTTTTGCCGGCCGTAGTGCAGTGGCATGGATTGCTCGAAACCAAACACATATCGCAGATCTGACTCGGCTGATGCTGGTCGGTCAGGCGGTGGCCGAATCAACGGGAATTTATTCGCTGGTCATCGCCCTGGTGCTCATTTTTGTGGTGTAACTTTAACTCACATGTAATTTTTCCGGTTTGTCCGGGTAAGGTTTTAAACAAAAAAATATAAACAGCAACAAAACCATTTAGGAGGCACAAAATGGCAATCGAAGGTGCAGATATTGTAAAAGCAGCTGCTTTTCTCGGCGCGGGAATTTCAATGGGAATTGGGGCCATCGGACCTGGTGTTGGCGAAGGAATGGCTGCAGCGAAAGCATGTGAAGCCATCGGAAAAAATCCCAAAGAAGCGGGACTTTTAACCCGAACGATGCTGGTAGGCCAGGCGGTTTCCGAGTCTACCGGAATCTACTCACTGGTTATCGCATTGTTACTGTTATTCGTTGTTTGATTCCTAACAAGTATTTTTTAAAAATATCGTTATGCATATTATCAGCAACATTGCCTTAATTTCGATCAATGAGACGCTATTTGTGCAGCTTCTCTCTTTTCTGATCTTTATGTTTATCATCAACCGCCTCATGTTTCGTCCTTTACAAAACGTTATGAGTGAAAGAGTCGATTACATGGACAAGATAAAAATGGACACGGTTGATGCGGTCAAAGAACTTGAGAACCTGACAGAAAAACTGAAAGCCCAGGAATCAGATGTCAGGAAAGAGGCCATGAGATTACAGCGAAAACTAGAAGAATCGGGAGGTAAGAAAGGTGCCGAAATTCTTGCGTCTGCAAGAAAAGAGATTGAAACGTTAAAAGAAAAGGCCGATATGGAAGTTAATCTTCAGATTTCTGAAGCCAGAAAACATATCCAAGAGGAATCCGAAGCTTTGGCGGTAAACATCATGGAAAAGTTGCTGGATCGGAGACTGGCTCAATGAAACATATGAATAAAATAGGCGGGGTATTCTGGTGTCTCTTCGCAGTCTTTTTGAGTCTCCATCTTCTGGGTCATGATGCCCTTGCCGCCGAAAAATCGAGCAACTGGCGGCCCATTTACGATCTAATATTAAGGTATATCAACTTCGGTATCATCGTCTTTGTAATCGTCAAATACGGAAAAACACCGATAATGAATTTCCTCCGGGGACAAAAAGACAAGCTGGCAAGTGAAATCAAACGTCTTGAGGATGAAAAGGAAGAATTAGCGGTAAAGATAAAAGAAACACTCACAACAATTGATGAAAGTGAAATCCGTTTTGCAGAAATCAAAGACCGCATTGTTCAGCAGGGGGAAAGGAAAAAAGCAGAAATTATCGAATCCGCTCAAAACCAGTCCAGGTTGATGATCGAGGATGCGAAACGGAGGATCAATACGTATTTCCTGCAAGCCAAGAATGAGTTCAAGGCTGAATTGATTGATAGAGCCATGGACATGGCCATGGAACGACTTCCCAAGGAGATCACCCCCGAAGACAACGATAATTTTAACCGTCTATTCATGGAAAGCGCCTTTACAGAATAGTGTAAACGGTTAATTATATTTTAAAGGCCCGGTTGATAATCAACCGGGCCTTTTTTTTCAAGGAACTTCAAATTAATAATATTCTTGACTTGATATACAATGTGCATTAAATGATAATTATTATCATTTAATCGAAATCCGCCAGAGGGCCTTGGTGGATGCGGAACGTTATCTAGCATCGCAGATTGTGGTGAAATTGGAAATCCCGTAGGATTTCAAGTTCTT
>JAFDCA010000599.1 GCA_019313025.1 Deltaproteobacteria bacterium | reverse complement strand
TGAGATTATCTTACAAAAAACGAACTTATCAAACCCTTTGATCTCTTGCCATAAACACAGGTCTGAGAGTTAAAATTTTCATTACAGATATTCTATTTCTTACAAAAATGCAAAAAAGGCAAACCCTACAATAGGACTCGCCTCCTTTGATAAAAGATGTCTTATCGATTATGAATCCCTAACCAATCATAGATTTTATCACTTCATCAACTTGTTCCACGGAAACAACAGGATGGGTTTTGAAACTTACATATGGAGAATATTGTTGCACCATTTTATTGATTTCCACCTCAGAACCCTCAACAATACAGTATCCTGAGCTTTCACCGACAAAATTTCCCCAATCTTTTGATAATCCTTTTTCCATGTCTTGTTTAACCATTGCCAATAACATTTCATATCCCGCCCCACGCTCTTTTGGATCAACAGGGATATGTGCATAGTTTAGTTCCCAAATCATAAGATATTTTCCCATTATTCAACCTCCTTTTATTAAATGATAAATTTCTTAAAACACAAAACCCCACCTCTATGAGAAATGGGGTTCAGAATCATCACATATGCTCGACCTTTGATTTGGATTGAAGCAAGTTTTTTAGAATAAAGAGTTTACATCTCAAACTTTAATAAATTTGTCAAGGATATTAATTAATTAGGAATCATTCCTAAATTTCAATAAATACCAATCAAATTAACGGCCTCCAGAGTCATATTACCCATAACATATTAATATCTTGACAAATGTTGTGGTATTTGTGAATATTCAGATTATTTCATACAATAACGTCTTTCCACATTAACCATATCCATGCAAGGAAATGATTATGAAATGGTTCCTCTATGCAATTAGCTTGATCCTTCTCTCTGTTGGATGTTGCTCGATTCTTTATACAAATGAAATGCAAAAGATTGTGAGGAGGATATTCACCAACATAGATTATAAAATTCTCTCAGCGTTACCGTTTATATTAGGTTTTCTTTTTATCCTTTCTGCACCAGCTACACGTATTCCATGGCTCTTTAGAGCAATTGGACTCATGGCTGTTATTGAAGGCGTAGTTTTCTTATTAATTTCCAAGGACTTGTATGATAAATTTATGGATTGGTATCTCAGTTCATTATCAGATCAAACATACAGGTTATCTGGAATTCTTGGCATAGTCTTTGGAATCGCAATTTTATCTTGGATATTATAGATACAGAGGAGCATAAGAGCATGACACCCACTAAAGCCCAGATCGTCGAATCAGTCCAGAACCAGACCGGTTTACCCAATAATGGATCTTCAGAAATTGTATAGACCTTAAATAGAGATCATGAAAAGCACACTGGCATCCGGTGAAGATGTTCTCGTCAGTGGTTCGGAAAGTTCTGTGTAAAGGAAAAAAGGGAACGTAAAGGAAGGAATCCAAATACTGGTGAAGATATGATGCTTGAACCACGGAAAGTTGTGACTTTTAAGTGCTCAAAGAAGTTGAGAAAGAGAATGAACGGATAACAGTCGTTTGTTTGTCAGAAAACTAAAAGCGACTGCAGGAAAGATCAATGAAAAAGAAATAGGGCAGGGATATAGAAAAGGGATACTCAGTTAAGCAAATGGTATCAAAATTACGAAGGCTTGCTGATTGTTTAGAAAATGATAAACCATTCAGAATCCAGATTGCAGGTGAAAGAATAAATATTCCTTCCAAGGCTATCTTTAATATTGAACATGAAAGAGAAGGGAATATGGAGGAGATTGAATTCAAATTTAAGTGGACGCAAGATTAGTTCTAGTCTTTTTTTGAAAGTCAGTATTCGAAACTATCCTTAAAATAATAATCCGAAGGAATTCTTGTGTTATCATTCCTTGACAAAATTCCCTATTCGATACTCATTGTATTTACGATCATTATGATCCTTCTACCTTTTAAACCCATGCCCCATTTCGTGGAAAAACTTATCATGTTAAAAAACGGGACTCTAAAAAAACCCATAGATATTTTCGACCTGTTTTATCATTCAGCACCATTGATCCTTTTGATTATTAAATTTATCAGAGATTACTCAAACAGGTAATAGAGAATAAAGATAAAGATGAAACATCAAAGAGATAAAATGCTTATAAAAAAAATCAAAAATATATCTGTAATAATTTGGGTAGGTCTTCTAACCTTTATAAGTTGCAGCATAGATGATAGTTCAAAATATCTTCCACAGAAGTTAGGGGACTTACACCTTGCTAAGATTATTCAGAATAAAAAAGCTACTGTCATCATAAATAAAATGCATGGCAAAAAGCTTGATGATTGTAAAAACTATATTGCTGTCTATGGGGACAACCGTTCAAAAAATATTCTTTACGCAAGTGTTTATGAGAATGCTGAAAAGGCTGAAACGAACCTAAAGAATATGGCTATTAAAATGGCAAACGGATCATCTGTCTTTTCTCCGTTAACACATACTAAAATAGGGGATAAGGTATATTTTGAGACAAAGGGAATGGGCCTTAAGCATTATTTTTATCGAACTGATAATATTTTAATCTGGTGGCAGGTTGAACTTGATAAAGCAAAAGCAACATGG
>JAFDCA010000598.1 GCA_019313025.1 Deltaproteobacteria bacterium | reverse complement strand
GTAATTGGTTTAACAGCGAAACAAGTGAAGCTTATTTACGATGACATTGATCAAAAGCGAAGAACAACAAAATATCTTCATCTTCCGCCCTTGCTAGTTGATCAAGTACATGAAATTGTGTATAACCTATAAACGCTGCTAAAACCTGTCTAAAAAAAGATTAGGGTTTAATTGAAGCGATAACTATGAAATTCAAAGATAAAGTAATTATGTAATCGATTTCACAAAATTTGGTAAAAAATTACACATTATTGGATTATTTTAGAATGTTTTCCGTAATGTTTTTACATACTATTTAAGTTATATCAATTCGTTAAATATAGAATGGTTCATGGCATAATAATTGTATGCTTAAATTTTGATCGTGGTCTACAGTTTTTAATATTTAACAGATTCATTTGGGACTTGAAAAAATATTCCAATTAGAAGGTTTGAATTAATTAGAAGCCATCTCAAAAATAGGATTTTGGTTTAAGGTCTCGCGCCGAGAACAGCGGGACAAGAACGCGTGGCCGTGGTTCAACCCGCCCCGCCTGTTGACGGGATCTTCGACACGCATACTCAAGTATTCCGAGGAGTTGAAACGAGGATCCAACACAGAGATTGGCAAAAAGACATTTTTGAGATAGCTCCTATATATCTTACTGGTGCGAGTTTTGCTGAAAATCTTAAGTGAGCTAAAAAGTCGATATTTTTCAAACTTATAATCTCTCTCTCTTGGCTAATTTAGCACGTTACGAATTTCGAGTGCGGCATAAATCGGTTAATTAATCACGTATAATTAAATCTTCTTTTAAGAATTTTTAAAACATAAAACCAGAAAGAAAGGTTTATTTTAACCTTCTTAAGGGTTGAAAAACGTTAAGTTTTGTTCAAGATTAAGGAAGACGATAATTTTAAACACAGACATACATTTAGTATTTCGAGGATTAAAATTTGAGTCTGACGCAGAAATTGGACAAAAGAGGATGGTTTTCAAAGGTCTCCTTAAGCAAAGATCTCTTTGGAGGAGTTTGTGCAAAAGTCTCCAATAATGCATACTGAAGACGAAATTATAGAGTTGGGACCATTTGATAAAGTGACTGACAACTCTTCAAAAAGAGTTCAAAGAAACCGATTTTTTTATCAAAAGTTTAATCTGGTTATTCTTGACTTTATTATGGTCCAGCTTGCTTTTGTATTGTCTGGATGGATCTTTGGAACCCATTTTTATTTAACGGGAGATTTCACTCAATTCGTTTTAAATTTTACTCTATCATTAGTAATTTTAGCCTTTTTCCCCCGTTTAGGCCTCTATAGCTATCATATTGTATTTTTGAGAAAAAAACACCTGACAAGTCTAATTAAATCTTTTACTTTAAGTTTTTTAAGTCTCCGAATTGTATTTTCCATTTGCTTGTCCACTCGGCAATTTAATGATAATTATTTAATTACATTAATCTTTATGATCGCTATAGGAATGATGCTGCTGAGTAGATTCCTCTGGGATCAGTTGATAGATATTATCGATTCAATAGGAGTCAGCCTTCTGATAATTGGGTTTATCGGCATTGTAAGTCCAGATAGTAATGGGATTGAAATCATTAACTTCCAGATGATTTCCATAAGCTATTTATTCGCCGTCGTATTTTTAGTGGCTAACAGGTATTTTTTAATTCATATAGTCTTCAAGATCTGGTTGCGTCATAGGTTTAGACGTCAGGTCGCCATTGTCGGATCTGATGAAGAAGCGAAAAGCATCATAAACCATATTATTCATTTTAATGCACCCTATTGGGTTGTCGGCATCGTGACCGAAGCGGATTTAAACGTTTCTATATCTAAAAAGAATTTGGGGACACTCGAAAAACTACCGGATATTGTGGCTCAGTATAATATTGATGAAATCATCGTTACAGATGAAAAGATAAAGAAGCGAGTTCTTATTTCTCTATTGGATTATTCCACCACTGAAAAAATTACGGTGTGGTTTCCACCAAAGTTGATGCCGATAATTGATATGAAGTTATACATAGATAACTTTTGTGGTCTTAAAATGATTAGATTATGTTCACAAAAAAATTCCTGGCTCTATAACAGGATAAAACATAGTTTTGATGCGATAGTTACTTTACCAGTTTTTTTGATTTTATTACCTATTTTTTCCATAATTGCGCTTTCCATTAAGCTTAGCTGTCCGGGGCCTGTTTTTTACCGTGCAAAGGCAGTTGGCAAGGATGGTAAAATATTTACAATGTATAAATTTCGCTCCATGAGGGAAAATATTGATCCGAATATTCATAAAAGTTTCGTAACTAAACTCATTAAAGGCGAAATTTCAAATAGAGAGAAGAAGGATCAACCACTGAAAATTGCCGATGACCCAAGGGTAACTTCTGTTGGTAAATTTTTAAGAAAATTTAGTCTTGATGAATTGCCGCAACTTATAAATGTGTTAAAAGGTGATATGAGTTTAGTAGGTCCAAGGCCTTGTCTACCCTATGAATATGAGATTTATTTGGAATGGCATAAGAAACGCACGAGCATTCGCCCTGGGATTACTGGTATATGGCAAGTGGCCGGAAGAAGCTCAGTCTTATTTGAAGACATGATTATTATGGATTTATACTACATATATAACCGAAGCATTACTTTGGACTTAAGTATATTATATGAAACCATTTTTGCAGTGTTGGAAAGACGCGGAGCATATTAAAGATTAGAAACACACCTCTCCCTATGAGTTGTCGTCCATTAGGATAAAATAAGTCGGGCATGTCAAATTGAATAGGTGTTATCCCAAAGGGTACAAGGGGTCCCCGTTGAATTTTAAGGGGACCCCTTGATTCCTTGAAGGCGAAAATATTAACCACCCCAGAGAAAATTGACTATTTTGAGGATTAACGCGCCAAAGTTCGGTGGCGGGTTATAAAAGTTTAGCTTGACACCGAAATTGGATAAAAGAGGGCATTTTTCAAAAATTTCAAAGCCGGGCTACCTGTTCCGAGGTAACTCGGCTTTTTTTTGTATTGACGCACGGGACACGTCATTCCTGACTCGATCCGGAATCCACAATTCAAAAGCCTCCTAGTGATTCTGGATTAAAGCCTTTT
>JAFDCA010000597.1 GCA_019313025.1 Deltaproteobacteria bacterium | reverse complement strand
ACCATAATGTCTGCTGTAACATTTTCTATGTGGTTGCATATTGCAACCGGATAAAACATAGGGGAAAATCAGACTGTATCCATCCAAAAATTAGGATTTTTGTTCAATATCTCCCGCTTGAAACAACGGAATAAAAAGGCATGTGAAAAAATAACCACCCTGTAAAGTACCGGGACAAGCCGGCATATGAATGATATTTTGAGGATTATTTTTTGAGCATAACGCAGAGATTGGACAAAAAGATCATTTATGGATGGACACTAAATTAAATACGAGTCAGCCCAGTTCACGGCATCCTGATAGAATTCAGGAATCTTTTTCTCATTGATATTGATTTTGGAAATGATGGAAGAAAATGTTTCCCAATTCGCCGACTCATAGCTGGAAACCAGTTTTAAATAATCTGCCAGATCGCCTTTTTCCTCCAACAGAGCCTGTTTAATGTTTTTCGACAATGGTAGGGATTGCATAATATTGTCCATTTTATTATCGAGTATCGCATCAATAAGGGAGAAAAGACCCATGAGAAAAAGCTCTGAAATATCTGTCCCGTTCTGTGAGTGCATTCCCAAAAGTTCGCAAAATCTGGCTCTGATAATGGACGCTCTAACAAGTTCATCGGGCTTATCTGAAGCGAGCTCTGCAGTGGCAACCATGGAGATAAATCGCTTGACCTCCATCTCTCCCAATAAAATGATGGCATGTTTAATGGTAGAGATTTCACGAGCGCGTTTAAAAAAGGCGGAATTAATATAGCGCAATAGTTTGTAGGAAATTGACACATCCCGGTTAATAAGTTTCTCGAGTTTTTCGAAACTGCACTCTTTCTTATTTGCCTCACCAACGATCTGCAACAGGGTGATTTTGGAAGGGGCGATTTCTTTTCCTGAAATGATTTCCGGTTTGCTGAAAAAATATCCCTGAAAGTATATAAACCCCATAGACAGAGCCTTTTCGAATGCTTCGTATGTCTCTATTTTTTCAGCAAGCAATTTGATGTTATTGCCTTTGAACCGGTTCACCATTTTCTGTATTTCATCAACGGGAGTCAGCATGAAATCAATTTTAATAATGTCTGCAAGCTTGATTAAGGGTATTAATTCGTTTTTAAAAACAAAGTCATCCAATGCAAATGAATATCCTGCTTCTGCAATATCAGTACAGGCACTGACAACCTGTTCATTAGGGTCCACATCTTCCAGTATTTCAACCATCATTTTTTCTGAAGGAAACATCATGGGAATTTTTTTTAACAATAAACCTTGAGGAAAATTGATAAAGGCTGTTTTCCCGGCTGTAAGCTGGTTCATGCCGATGCTGAAGAAACTGTTGGACAGAAGTTTGGAGGTGGCTGTATCACCATCAATATCTGGGAAGGCGTTGGATAACCCGTCACGAAAAAGAAGTTCATATCCGTACAATTTTTTATTTTTATTAAAAATAGGTTGTCTTGCGACATATACTTCCATAGGTGTTCATTTTCAATAGAGATTAGTTGCTGTCATTGACTCTATTAATGCCTCTTAGAATTCAGGATTTTCCAGATTAATAATAGGGTATGCTCAGTTTCTGTTGTAGGTCTATAGCGGGCTGTAGATATTTTTGCAAGAGAAACTTTTGTAGACTTCTAAAAAGCAAAAAACATGCCAAAAGGTGGTATATGGATTGTTTGCATGAAACTTGCCTCAAGCCAAGAACAACTCAATGATTACGTGGGCATGATTCGTGCTTCATTTTAATCGATGGATGAACATATGACCAGTTGTTCGCCAACATTGTGTTAATTTGTGTCAATATTTTGGCAGAACGGCGTATCTCGATTTAGCATTTTGAAAAATTGTATTTTATGAAAAAGTTTGATATATTTTTTTCAAAACGGAGAGGGAGGAGGACAGTAATAGATGGCTCGAATTCTTGTCATAGATGATGATGATCTCGTGCTGGAGATGCTCTATGAATCCTTAACACGCGAAGGCTACGATGTTTTACAGGCTTCTAACGGAGAACAGGGGCTGAGGCTCTATCGGGAAGAGCCTGTTGACCTAATCATTACTGACCTTATCATGCCCGAGAAGGAGGGTATCGAAACGATCATTGAACTTCGGAAAGATTTTCCCGATGTGAAGATAATCGCCATATCTGGAGGGGGATATATCGGAACAAAAGACCACCTTCGAATGGCCAAAATATTGGGAGTACAGCGAACTTTTACAAAACCTGTTGCGAGAAAGCAACTTTTAGATGCCGTTAGAGAACTTGTAAAAGAATAAAGGAATGACAATGATCAAAGAGCCAATATATGAAACCCGAATTTTTTTTTAACAAATCGCTTAAAGATCAAAAAAAGGGGGAAAGCATGATAAAAAGGTTTAAGTCACGGTTCAAACTTTTTGGCATCATTCTTTTGATAACTGTATTGGTTTCAGTATCGGGGAATGCCGCAGATATTACCGCTGACATGATTCACAAATCGTCCGTGGGAAGCTTTAAAGGAAAAATGTTTCTTAAAGGAAACAACCTCAGGCAGGAAATGAACATCAGAGGCGAAAAACAAATAACGATTTTTAGAAAAGATAAAGGAGTTGTCTGGATTCTTATGCCGGGGCAAATGATGTATATGGAAATGTCGGCGGATCGTCAGAAAAATATGACACCTGTGGATCCTGATGAACTGGAAAAGATGGGGAAGAAAAAATTTATAGGCAAAGAAAAGGTCAACGGGTATATGTGTTCAAAATACGATTATTCCTTCAATGATCCATCTATAGGCACTGCAACATACTGGATTTCTGAAAAATTAAATTTCCCCGTTAAAATGGAAATGGATGGGCCATCCGGCCATATGGTTACTGAGTACCGGAATATCCAGGAAAAGACGGTTTCTGAATCCCTTTTTAATATTCCTTCGGGCTACCAAAAGATGTCCATGCCAATGATGCCCGGTATGCCAAGACAGTAAAAATCATGAACAATGGTGTCATGTTACAGTTTAAATGGATGTTGCCTATATCATTTTTCACTGACTCGGTCTAAAGAATTGTTCCAAGAGTTTGAAGTGAACTAATCCACCACCGTACATCAGCGGACAAGAGTTTGAAGTGAGCTAAAATTGTGGAGTCGCATTGCTCTCTCCGAGCTGTAGGCTCTAAGAGCTGGAAGCCGGTGATTTTATATAATTGATTAAATACAATAAGTTCCCCGTTTAATACGGGACAAATAGGCACTCTTAACTTGTCTGGCTATCAGGGAAACAGCCCTTTGTACCCCGGATGTTTTACTTGATGATATCAATGACGGACTTTAACATTTCATCCTGGGTTCTTAAAGTTGCAAGATTTGCCTCATAACCCCTTTGTGCAAGGATCGTTTGAGGGATTTCCTCTGCAAGATCCACATTGGACATTTCTTTTTCCGTTAATCGTCCATCGGCACCATCAAGAACAACTGGACCCGGGATGTCCGGTTGTGTGATCTCTACCTCCACATTCTTTCTAGGACCTTCAACCAACGTCGCCTTGCTTTTTCTGAATCCTTCCGTTTCCACGTTTGCAATATTGTTGGCAGTAACCGCCATTTTCTGTCCAAACGCCTTTATTGCCGAAAGTGTGCTCTGAATTGAAAAAGACATTGATTTACCTCCTCACTTAAAGCGCTTCCACAAAAAAATATGATAAACAGAGGATTATAGCCAAGTCGAGCGTTTGGAGTTTTAAAAATAAAAATCAAGATAATCCATAAAAAATAATAGATAATTTAACCCCTTATAAAATTTGAAACGCTCAGCTTAGGTTATCATGTGGCGGTGTTTTATTGGTCTAAAAGGCGGGTTGGCTCAAATCGGTCGGGCAACCCTGCCGCCATATCCGCTATAGGATTTAGGCCAGTGGCTTTGCGTCCCAACCTTTCGGATGGTTTGCCTTTTTCCAACCATTTTCATATCGGGCACTTTTGGTGAAAACTTTAATAAAAAACGTACGATGGTTCCGAATGTATGGGGTTTGTTCGGAGAATTATGTTTAACGAATTGGAATCAATATATATTTTCCTTCTTTTTCTTTAATTTTTAAGCCGTAAATCTTTATGGTTTCTGTAATGGGACGACCGAACAGAAAATCTGTCAAATCAGTCTCAAGGCCTACTTTCTGCATCACCAGTTCTCTAATTGTTTTATCATATTGGATGATCTCCAGAATGCCTTTAAGTGCTTCGTTTTTATTGTCTTTGTTCAGGGTATCAATAAAAAATTTGAGCCTATCATATGAACATCGCTCTTGGTGACCCTCAACAAGTTCCCATAGCCCTTCGATGGAGGAGAGAAGATCTTGTCGCGTTAACCTATTTTGTGCATAAATCCGTTTAATTTCAGTCGTATCCCAACATTTAAGTGCTTTGCACTCTATGGGCCTGTGCTTATATATTGTACAATGACTATTTATTTCGTTAAAAAAAACACAGGTCCAGGAACCTTTTTGTCCCTTTAGCTTTAAAATATCTGAAGATGCCGGCAAAAAGCATTCTTTAACATTATCATAAAATCGTTCACCTTTTCTGATGGTATAGAGATACTTTGAGGGAATAAATCCTTTTTCAATCAAAACCTTATCTTCAAGGTGGAAAGACGGCCCGCCCTTTTTGCAGCAGGTGCCGCATCGGATGCATTCTTTCATTTTGGTTTTTGATTTAGTGCCTATCCATAAATGGCAATTTTGCCCAATATCTTCGTTGTGCTTAAAAATTAATTCTCGAAATATCAATTATATGTCTGTGGTTAATTTTTTCGCACGCCTCGATCTTGAACAAAATATCTCATTTCTGGATAGGCACTATTTAGGTGTTAAAATGTTTAATATGATAATAGTATTTATCTGATATCCGCTGCAAAGGATCATCGCCATGTGTTTTGAAAAAAGGCGATATGTTTATTTTCAGCACAAATTTTCGCAGTGCCCCAATATTTAGGATTTATATCACCAAATTTTATTTCATATCGAATCGTTCACGAATCCTAAATATAGGGCACGTTGCGATATCAAGGTTCATATCGCATTTTTTAAAAATATATGGCGATCTGCTATGTTCATCGAAAAAAATGGTTAATCTCCAAGCAGTTTTTCAAAAAAATCGTTCCCCTTGTCGTCTACGATAATAAAGGCTGGAAAATCTTTGACGGTAATCAGAAAGATCGCTTCCATTCCAAGTTCGGCATATTCTAACGTTTCGATGTTTGTAATGCAATCTTTACCCAGCCGTGCCGCAGGCCCGCCGATGGAACCCAAATAGAATCCGCCGAACTTTTTACACGACTGCGTCACTTCTTTTGAACGATTCCCCTTGGCCAGCATGACCATGGAAGCGCCGTGTTCCTGAAAGACGGGAACATAAGAATCCATGCGGCCGGCGGTGGTGGGACCAAATGATCCTGAAGGATATCCAGCCGGAGTTTTTGCCGGACCGGCGTAATAGATTATATGATTTTTGAAATATTCCGGGAGGCCTTCACCTTTGTCAAGTCGTTCTTTAAGTTTGGCATGGGCGATGTCCCGGGCAACGACAATTTTTCCTGTCAGCATCAGACGGGTTGCCACCGGAAATTGACTCAATTCGGTCCGGATTTTATCCATTGGTCGGTTTAAGTCGATGCGAACCGCTTCTGTATCCGCACCTTCAGGTTCCGGAAGATATCTTGCAGGATCGGTCTCAAGACGTTCTAAATAGATGCCGTGTTTTGTTATTTTTCCTTTAATATTGCGGTCCGCACTGCAACTGACGCCAAGGCCAATGGGACATGATGCACCGTGTCTGGGAAGGCGAATGACCCGAACATCATGACAGAAATATTTTCCGCCGAACTGGGCTCCGATGCCGAGTTCTCTGGATATCTCAAGAAGTTCCGTTTCGAGCGTTATATCCCTGAAGGCATGTCCCCATCTATTTCCGGATACCGGAAGATAATCGAGATATCCTGCTGTAGCCAACTTGACGGTTTTAAGGTTGAGTTCAGCAGAGGTTCCACCGACGACAAATGCAAGATGATAGGGCGGGCAGGCAGCGGTCCCCAGGGTTTTCATCTTTTTTTTCATAAACAGGGCCAGTTTTTCCGGGGTTAGCGTCGCTTTGGTCTCCTGATAAAGATATGTCTTGTTGGCAGATCCCCCGCCTTTGGCAATGAAAAGAAAATGGTAGATGCTGCCTTCAACGGCATAAATTTCAATCTGGGCAGGAAGATTGCATCGAGTATTGACCTCATCATACATGGTTAAAGGTGCATTCTGTGAGTAACGTAAGTTATGGGTTGTATAGGCATTGAAAATGCCTCTTGAGAGGGCTTCTTCGTCACAAAAGCCGGTCCAGATCTGCTGTCCCTTTTTTCCCATTACGATGGCTGTGCCGGTGTCCTGGCACATTGGGAACACACCGTCTGCGGAAATGACCGCATTTTTCAACATTTCAAGGGCCACATATCGGTCGTTATCAGAGCTTTCAGGATCATTGAGTATTTTTGCCAAGAGTGACAGATGTGAAGGCCTTAGAAGATGTGAAACATCATTGAACGCCTGTTCAGCCAGAAGGGTTAATCCTTCCGGGGTGATGGTTAGTATTTCGGTACCTTTAAAAGAATCTAAATAAACATGGTCATGGGTCAATTGATCATAATCCGTGCTATCATCTCCTAAAGGAAACATATCCTGATATGTGAACTTTACCATACGTCATTCTCCTTCAAATGAATATGAGATGAAGTTGAGGGATCAACAAAAAAGCCCTCCTCATGAGGAGGGCTTTTGAAACGTCTGAAATCTGTAGCTTTATGATTATTACACGAAAGGCGGATCACTTTTCCAGGGTCATTTGAATATAATGGCAAGGGCATTCTTTTGCACATAGGCCGCATCCCTTGCAGAAGTCATAGTCAAATTCGTAGAATCCGGTGGTCTTCGACTTTTTAACGGCGTTATCAGGGCAATACATATAGCAGTTTCCGCAATTGAAACAGAGCCCACAGCTAAAGCATCGTTCCGCTTCAAGAATAATATCATCTCGGTCAAAGGGCGGATAAACCTCTTTAAAACCCTTAAGCCTCATATGGATCGACCTGGCCTCCTTCTCAAATCGCTTGACCGGCTCATAGTAATAGGTGTTCAATTCCCTTGAGAAGACCACAGGCTGCTGCGCCAATTCACTTTCTACATTGCCTTCGATGTAATCTTCAATTGCGGACGCCGCACGCATTCCCTGACCAATGGCCAGGGAAACCGTTTCCAGGCCCGCCACGGCATCGCCACCGGCAAAAACGCCTTCCATATTGGTCATCAAAGATTCGTTGGTATAGATCCATTGATTGTCTACAGTCTGAATTTCGATGCCGTCATAATCAACGGCCTGACCTGTGGCCATAATGACGGTATCTGCGGGAATGAAGGCTTCCGATCCGGAGATGGGAACCGGTCTGGCTCGGCCGCTGGCGTCGGGTTCTTTTAGCTCCATCTGGACACACAAGAGACCCACGACCCGGCCTTCATCCAATATGAGTTTAACCGGGTTGGTGTGATACCGAAACATGATACGTTCTTCCATGGCTTCGTCGATTTCGGCGGTAATGGCAGGCATTTCCATTCGGGTGCGCCGGTATACAACACTCACATTTGCTCCCAGACGCTTGGCCACACGGGCACAGTCCATGGCGGTATTGCCGCCGCCGATAACCACCACATCATTACCGAGTTCTACCCATTTTCCGGTGTTGACCTGTTTTAAAAACTCCACGCCGGTAAAAACATTTTCCGCGTCTTTGCCCGGGATATCAATCGACACACCGTTTTGGGCCCCCGGCCCTAAAAATACAGCATCATATTGATTTCGCAATTGATCAAAGGGAATGTTGACACCGACCTTGACATTACATTCCAATTCAACGCCCAAGCGGAGAATATTGTCAATTTCTTGTTTCAAAATGTAATTCGGTTGCCGGTAGGATGGAATACCATAGCGCATCATGCCCCCGGGTTCGCTCTTTGCCTCATATATCTTCACCCGAAACCCTCTTTTAGCCAAATGAAAGGCACAAGAGAGTCCGGCTGGACCGGAGCCGATCACTGCCACTTTTTCTTTTCTGGTATCGATGAGTTTTTTGTGTTGCAGATTGTTTTCCAGACCGTAATCACCCACAGCGCGCTCTGCACAGTTTATTGCCAGAGGTTCGTCAAAGTCCCTTCGATTACATCCCCCTTCGCAGGGATGGGGGCAAACTCTGCCGCAAACTGCCGGAAAAGGGTTGGTGCGGGTCAAAATATGCCATGCTTGCTCATAATCTTTCTTTTCCGCAAGGACCCTGAGAAAGCCGCGAATGTCATTACCGGCAGGGCAAGCGTTGTTACATGGCGGAGTATGCGTGATATTGATGGGCATGAGGGTCCGCCATGAACCGGTTTTATAAGGAACGACGTTGCGTAAATCCAGGACCAATCCTAATGGTAGCTTTTCCATTATAAGTTAAACCTTTCTATATTTTGGTTGGCGATTTCTTGAATTTCGGCGATGATTTCTTTCGATCCGCCTTTCTTAAACAGATGGCTGAACCGACCTTGCAATTTCAGATACTCTTCCACCCGAACTTTGTTCCGAATCTTTCTGATGTTGGTTATTTTACCGTCAATGATTTCATATATTGGAAACAAACCGGAATCTTTCGCCAGGCGGCAGATCTGCACGGTGAGTTCACCGTGATGGCCCCAGCCCAAGGGGCAAGGTGCCAGGATGTGAATGTATTTGGGCCCCTCAATGGAAAGGGCGGTCTTTACCTTGCGTTGTAAGTCTCTGAAGTCATCGACCGTGGCGGTGGCCACATAGGGGATCCCATGATCGGCCGCAATCAACGGCAGATTTTTTTTCCGTGTTTTGTTGCCCATGGGGGTTGTGCTGGTCCTGGCGCCTAAAGGGGTAAAGCTGGAACGCTGAACACCGGTGTTCATATAGGCTTCATTATCGTAGCATACATAGAGCACGTTGTGACCCCTTTCAAACATGCCGCTGATACTCTGAAAGCCGATGTCGGCGGTACTGCCGTCACCCCCTTGAGCAATGATGTTGACCGGCCCTTTCTTCAACGCTTTATAGGCGGCTTCAACGCCCGAGGCAACCGCCGATGCATTTTCAAACAGGCTGTGCAAAAACGGAATGCGCCAGGATGGATCCGGATAGGGTGAACTGAACACTTCCAGACAGCCCGTGGCTACGCAGGCAATGGTATTTTCACCGGAGGCATCTTGCACCAGGCGTGCGGCCAGGGCTTGGCCGCAGCCGCCACATGCGCGATGTCCGCTGGTAAATAAGTCTTTTTTCTCTATTTTGTTGAGCTCTTCGGCGCTTATAGTCATAATTATAAATCCTTCTCAGATATCAATTCTTTTTTAAGGCCTAAAAATGCCAATTCCACCGGTTCTTTCTCGACCTTTTCCACCATGTATCGCAGGTCGTTCTTCGTAATGTTTCGGCCGCCCAATCCTGCAATAAAGCTGCTGATATTACGATCTTTTTTCTCGGCACGGGGAAACGACCAACGCACATCGCTGGCCAGAATCCCGCCTCTTCCTAATGAAATCGATTTTTCCACCACCACAATGTTCATTTTGTCTTTCAGGGTATTGTAAATTTCTTTCCGCGGAAACGGACGGTAGGAACAGATTTGCAAAAGTCCAACCTTTTTACCTTCTTCTTCAAGTTGATCGATGAGATCCTTGATCGTTCCGACTAGGGAACCCATTGAAATGATAACCACATCGGCATGTTTCAATTTATAGGTTTTGATGAAACCGCCGCTGTCTCTGCCAAAGGTTTTTGCAAAATCTCCGCTGACTTTTTTGATGGTTTCTTCGGATTTTTCCATGGCACGGTGCAGGATGTATCGGGTTTCCATGTAAAAACGAGGATCTGCAAAAAGACCGATACCTCTCGGCCACCGGGGGTCTACGATATTCGTTGGCCGAAACGGCGGTAAAAAGCTGTCGACTTCTTTTTGGCCCGGGACATCCACCGGTTCGAAGGCATGGGTTAGAATAAAGCCGTCCATACAAACCATCACCGGCAAATGGGTCTCTTCCGCGATTTTGAAGGCTTGGATGTGCAAATCAGCGGCTTCCTGGTTGTCTTCGGCATGGAGTTGGATCCAGCCGGAATCCCTTAAGGCCATGGAATCCTGTTGATCGTTCCAAATGCTCAAGGGGGCGGATATGGCCCTGTTTGCAATGGTAAACACAATAGGAAGGCGCATTCCCGCAATACAGTAAACAACCTCACTCATGAGCAACAAACCCTGGGATGTGGTCGCCGAATAGGCACGGGCACCGGCAGCACTGGCCCCCAATACAACCGATGCTGCGGAAAATTCACTTTCCACGTTAACATATTCTGCGTCCAGGTCCCCCCGTCCGACAATGTTGGCCAGTTCTTCCACGATATGCGTTTGTGGTGTAATGGGATAGGCGGAGATGACATTTGGGCGGCACTTGGCCACCACTTCCGCAACAGCATGAGATCCTTCAATTTGTTTTAGCATAAAACTACCTCTTTTTTATGATTTCATGGGCCCGTTCCAGGGCGGCCACATTGTTCTCACCAACCCGGCCGGGAAATTTTCCCATAATGGCTTCCTGTACGGCATCCAGTCTCACCAGTCCGGTAATCGCACAAAATGCACCAATCATTATGGCATTCGGTATGGGCCTTCCGATGATTTCCAGTGCGATTTCCGTGGCAGGAATGGTTTCCACTTTTGCGGTTGTTTTGAGTTGTAATTCTTCGGGCTTTTT
>JAFDCA010000596.1 GCA_019313025.1 Deltaproteobacteria bacterium | reverse complement strand
CGCATTATTGATCACACTATTTTTCTTTGTTATGCCAATCCCAGCCCACAGCGGAATACTCGATGGTAAAAACTTTATCGGCAAAAATGGCGTAATCGGCAAAAGTGGTTCTGAGGATGATGAGATTAAATTCGAGAACGGTAAATTTTTATCGATTGGATGTGCGAAATATGGTTTTGGTGATGCTGAATATACAACCAAGATTGATGGGGACAGAGTATTTTTTACCGCAGATATCTATAGTGATAAATATGGAAGAATCACCTACAGTGGGGTGGTTAAGGGTAATGATCTTAAAGCAATTTTCATTTGGTTCGACAAGGGAAAATATGGACAGCCTGAACAGGTAAAGTGGTGGAAAGGGAATATTAAAAAATAGAATTTCAATACTCAAACATTCAAGGCAGGGCCTGAAATGGTTATGCTTTCCTATTTGGCTATCCATCATAATAAACAGAACTGGTTCTATATTACATAGTATAAGTAATCGGTGTATAAGTAATCGGTGTATTTCTCTACGAATTACACCCTATTCCTTAAACAAAGGAGAAGAATCATGGAAATTAACAAAAAAGACACGGCGGTAGTAATCACTGACCCGCAGAACGATTTCCTGAGCGAGAAGGGTGTCACCTGGGAACTCGTCGGCGACAGTGTCAGAGAAAACAAAACCGTCGAGAATATAGAGCGGATCGTTAAGGCTGCAAAAATCAACGGGTTTGAGGTTTTTATCTCACCCCATTACTATTACCCGACTGATCACTCGTGGAAGTTTGCTGGAACCGTCGAGAAAATGATGCACGAAATTAAAATGTTCGATCGCAGAGGTGCGTTGAACCTCGACGGATTCTCAGGATCAGGCGCCGACTGGCTCGAGCGTTATAAGTCCTTAATTGAGGACGGCAGAACAATTGTTGTCAGTCCCCACAAGGTATATGGACCGGAAAACAACGACCTGATCTTGCAGCTCAGAAAGCGTAACATCAGCAAGATTATCCTGGGAGGGATGTCAGCCAACCTTTGCGTTGAAGCCCATTTGCGAGAGTTGCTTGAGCAGGGCTTTGAAGTCATCGTAGTGAAGGATGCGACAGCTGGTGCACGACATCCAGATCTCGGCGACGGCTACAAGGCAGCACTCGTTAACTTTGGGTATATCGCCAACGCAGTTCTTTCGACAAATGAGGTCGAGAAGGCATTGGGTAACGGCCTGAAAGCAGCAGCTTAAAGTTTGAGCCGTGTGATGACAAACTATAATTCATAGTTCTAAGGTGGCTTAGGGCCAGCAATGGCCCTTGGCTACCGGTCATATTCGTCCAAAAATTTAGTGTGATATCGTTTTTAAAAAATGGTTTAGGTCTATATCAAATTTAAAGGTGGCATAATATATTTAGGCCTATCAATGAAAGCATGGGAGGAATAGAAATGAGCCAGATAACTGAAATTGCCCCTGACATTTTTAAAATTACCACCTTCTTTTCTGAAGAGAATATTCAGTTCAACCAATTTCTTGTAAGGGATGAAGAGTCACTTCTTTACCACACTGGGATGAAGGGGCTTTTCCCGACAGTCAAGGAGGCTGTTGCCAAGTTGATTGATCCCGCTACAATACGTTGGATCGGATTTAGTCATTTTGAGGCAGACGAATGTGGAGCGCTTAGGGAGTGGCAGAGGACTGCGTCGGATGCGACGGCGATATGCAGCTTTGTCTCAAAGGTTGTAAGCGTAGACGATGTAGTAGCGGAACGTCCAGCCAGGGCTTTAGAAGACGGAGAAGTATTTGTAACGGGAAAGTTACGTTTCAAGTTTCTTCAGACACCACATGTTCCTCACGCATGGGATGCAGGTCATTTATTTGAAGAGAATGATGGCACACTTTTATGCTCGGATCTTTTCCATCAGAACGGTGACGTGGAAGCAGTAACAAATTCTGACATTGTTAGCCGGTTCAAAGAGATGCTGATTGAGTATCAGAAAGGGCCTTTTGCCAATTATCTGCCCTATACAACTAAGACGGAGCAGATTCTAAGCCGTCTTGCAGATCTAAAGCCAAAAACGATTGCACCAATGCACGGTTCAACTTATGTTGGTGATGGAGAGTCCGCCATATATGATTTGGCGCAGGCCATGAAAGACGTGTTGGCCGGATCTGGTTAAATTCCTGAGGCCTAATATTTATAAGGCGGACGCGCATTAAACCGCGCCGTTTAAGCGCAGCGTTACAGATACCTGATTAGTGTTTTATCCATCGTCCCGTCAGAGATAGATATCGTTTAGGTTATCGTTTTACGATTTCTCTGGCAACAAAATTTAAAGCTGAGATTTAATAAGACGAGATGATTGATAAAACGAAGATGTGCGAAGCCGATTCGCGAACGAGCTGGCAAGATTTTTCTATATGGGTATTGTATTGCAATCTGGTATTTTAAAAGCTTCGCCAATTGCCAGGAAGGACTTTTTTAAGTGAATGATCTACGATGAACCACACTGCATATTTCATCCTTTAGCCTGTAATGTTTTCCGACGATGCTGCCATTTGAGGGCATGATTGTTGGTCAGGACGCACATCTCCTATCGTTATTTATAAAGACAATTCAAACGTAGCGATTTGGCCGGTTAACTTGCTGAACAAGCCAGGCGGCCTGGTGGTCGAGCCCGGCCT
>JAFDCA010000595.1 GCA_019313025.1 Deltaproteobacteria bacterium | reverse complement strand
GCGATGTTTACTTCATGAAACATAACTCTTTTCTCCTCTCAAACCAAAAAAAGTTGGTTCTTTTCCGTTTGTTTCGCCCCACAGTGAATGGGAAAATGTATCTAAAATTTTGACATTAACCAATCGCCCCATCACGTTTTCGGTAAAGGGACCCGTGGCATGACGATTGTAAAAATTTACAATCTTGTTTGTTGATGTACGGCCTGTCCACTGGACATCCTGACCGCTGATTTGTTTATGATATGGGTTCTGTTTTTTGCTGAAACCTTCCACAAGAACCAACTGGATCGAGTCTGTCAGGGTTTTGTTTTTACGGGTTGTGAATTGATCTTGCAGATCCAGAACCTCTTGTAATCTTTGCTTCTTCTTATCTTCCGGAATTTTGTCCGAAAATCGGGTGGCTGATGCATTTGGGCGATCAGAATATTTAAAGGCAAATAAACCGTCAAATTCCACCGCCCTGATCAAATCCAAAGTTTTTTGAAAATCCGTCCTTGTCTCTCCTGGAAAGCCAACAATGATATCGGACGTAATTGCAATGTCAGGACAAGTATTACGCAGTTTGTTAACTTTTTCAAGATATATCTCCCGTGAGTATTTCCGGTTCATCCTTTTTAGAATCCTGTTTGAACCCGATTGTATCGGCAAATGGATATGATGACACAATTTGTCAAGATCCTTAAAGGCATGAATAAGATTTTCCGAAAGATCTTTGGGATGTGAGGTGGTAAACCGGATTCTCAAAAGCCCGTCAATGTTGTTTATACGGCGTAAAAGCTCGGGAAATGTGCATAGACCTTCTTTCATCCCGTAACTGTTGACGTTCTGGCCAAGCAAGGTCACCTCTCTCACCCCTGAATCAACAAACCTTTTGATTTCATTTATAATATTTTCCGGATTCCTGCTGGTTTCCCGACCCCGAACATAAGGAACGACGCAGTAAGTGCAATAATTATCGCATCCTTGCATAATCGTCACAAAACGCGTTACTTTTTCAGCATCATACATGTTTGTGGCAACATCCAGCTCTTTAAACCGGTCCGACATTTCCGTATCCACAATCCGGCATTTTTTCGACAAAATAGCCTGTATGGCAATGGGCAAACGGTCTATGGCATGGGTGCCGAAAACAAGGTCAAGATGCGGCACACGCTCTAAGATTTTTGCACCTTCTTGCTGTGCCACACACCCGCCCACCCCGACAATCAAATCGGATCTTTTTTTCTTCAGGCTGGCCAGACGTCCTAAAAAGCTAAACACCTTTTGCTCGGCCTTTTCTCTGATGGCACATGTGTTCACAATGATCAGATCCGCTTTGTCTAAAAATGGGGTCATTTCATAATTTAGAGACTTAAGTTTTCCGGCAATTTGTTCGGAGTCATAAACATTCATCTGACAACCGATGGTATTGATGTATAAATATTTGGTATTCATCTTTTTTATAAATGACATTTAACAAAATCTTCCATCATCATGTCTTTTTTAAGATCCTGCAAAACTGTTTCAACCTCATCCTCACATCCGGGAGCTATTCTGAGCAGTACGATACCTTGATGGGCATCGACGGTGGTCAATGTGGCGACACCGTCATATGCCTCTAAAATGAATTTTAAAAAAAAGATTTCTCTGCGATCCATACGAAGGTGTTTTTTTATCGTTTTCACTATGAATACTCAAAACACAAGATTTTTATCCGATTATAGGCAAATCATGGGCCAACAGTCGAACACAACAAATGATGACACAATAGTAACTGAACGTATGTCTGGGTTCAGTATACCTTTTTGAGCCAAAAATTTATTAACTACCACTTTATTTTCCACAATTTCAATGAAAAAGTCCAGACGAATAATTTAATCATAAATACGGTTTGCAGCCATGTGAACCTGGGGTATTCAACTGAAATCTGTTTTTAGTAAACATTCATCCTCGAACCTCTATATGTTCTGTATTCAAAGCCTCTGATATTTTGGGCTTTTTTATAAAAATTGCGCGTTGACATCCCATATTGCCTTCGATATATGAATATGAACGGGATGTTTCCGTGTTATCTTTCTCACTGTTTCCCCAAATCGATGTCGATATTGAATAACGGTATGTTTCTATTTTTTGAATAAAACCAATAACTTGAAAATGGATGGATAATGAAAACCGATATAACCATTTTATATGTTGATGATGACAAAACCCTACAGAAGACGTTTTTTCGGGTCATGCAAAAAGAAAAGAAATTTCAAATCGTAACGGCATCAACAGGCATTGAGGCCCTGCAATTGCTTCAAACGACACCGACGGATGTCGTTTTTACGGACATAAAAATGCCTGAAATGGATGGTTTGACACTGTTGAGAAAAATCCGTGAACAATACCCGGAAATTTTCGTTGTTGCCATTACGGGCTATGGATCTATAGAAGATGCCGTACACGCCATGAAATTGGGCGCATATGACTATCTCCAGAAACCGTTTGACTTTTATTTAATCAAAATGCTGGTGGAGGAAATTTTAAGACACCGACAAATCATTAAAGCAAGCGTCGTAAAACCAGAAGACCAGCGGAAGCAATATCGGTTTGAAAACATTATCGGGCAAGATCGAAAAATGTTTAAAATTTATGAAATGATTAACGCAGTGGCCAAAACATCTGCCTCCGTTCTCATAACCGGAGAAAGCGGAACGGGAAAAGAACTTATTGCCGAGGCCATTCACTATCGCAGCAATCGACGCAGTAAACCGTTCCATCGGGTCAATTGTGCCGCCCTAACGGAATCGATTATTAACAGCGAATTATTTGGCCATGAGAAAGGGGCATTCACGGGAGCCGATACTCAAAAAATCGGACTGTTTGAAAAAGCCAATGAAGGAACCCTCTTTTTGGATGAAATTGGTGATATTCCCCTTCAAACACAGGTATCGCTTTTAAGAGTGCTTGAAACAGGCACTTTTCAACGGGTGGGCGGCATCCAGACAATCCGGATCAACACCCGTATCCTTTGCGCAACCAACCAGGATCTTTCAGGTGCCATTCAAGACAAGCGTTTTCGAGAAGATCTCTTCTACCGAATTAATGTGGTATCGATTGATGTACCCCCGTTGAGAGAACGGAACCTGGATATTCCGCTTCTTGCCCTCTATTTCATGGAAAAATACTCTCAGGAAAATGCAAGAAATATCAAAGGAATATCAAAATCGGCCATCAAAATATTGAATCAATACCACTGGCCTGGCAATGTGCGTGAGTTGGGGAATGTTATTAAACACGCGCTGATATTCTGCAAAACGAATAAAATTCAACCTGCCAATTTACCAGACAGCATTAAACAGACATTTCAGACCAAAAAATTCCGTTTAACACTTACTTCTCCCTCCCTTCCTTTGGCAAAAGCCACTTTGATTCAAAGAGTATTGAATGAAAATCATTGGAATTTGAAACAAGCCGCCATGGATTTAGAAATTGCCCGGGGAACGCTCTATAGCAAAATTAAAAAATATCGTTTGAAAAAGATCGAACCACCCACCCAAAGTTGATACTTAAACACATCCCATCTTATGCATTTTCTGCTCCATGTACCAAGCACCGGATATCGTATCCCATAGATATCGCCTCCTATGTCGGATTTTGAACACTACCGCCTTTCCGGGTGAATTCAATTTCCTTCCGGCACTTCGTACCCAATCTAAATCGATAATTTTTTCTGTGGACGCCATGCCCTTAATCGGCTTTTGATTTAAATTATTAACAATTTCAGATGAATTATCGAAAACAATTCTGATTATATTCTCAGTGATCCCGCCACCCGAAACGCATTCAGATGGTTCAAAGCATCCCGGCTTTAACCGCATCCTAAAGGAAAATGGCCGTTAAAAGTGTTGGATTTTGAACAAATCATATAGATTGGTATTATTATTAAAGCCTTCCCCTTTGCGGCCTGGAATCATCTTTCACCACAACATCTTAATTTTATTGCTTATCTCAATTGATTTTCGATAATGGCACACAGGTTGCTCTTATCATCCTTCAAAGGCAAACAACATCGCCTCTATCATGGCTCAAGAATCAGAAATTATTTAATCAGAGAGTATATGTTTAACAAAGAACAAAAACCGTTATCCGCAGACATCTACCTGAAATGTTTTATATGCAACGAACATGATGCATGCAATGTATGCATCTTTGAATGGAATGGTTTCAGTGTTCGGCTATGTCTTTGCCCAAGATGCGTGATGCTTAACAAACAACGCCCGACCAGCGAGATGCTTCAAAAAGTTGCTTAAAATCTATAGAATATAGATATCACTTATAATTTTTCGTTTTAATAAGGAAAAAAATGAACCGTTGTTCGAATAAAATAAAAAAATTGTTCATTTTTCTAATGACCGCCAAGCCCGTTATGTTGCTGATCCTCATCTTCTGTATAATAGGTCTCAATGGATGGAAGGAAGAGGCTTTCGTGGCTGTAACGGAAGATCAATCACAGAATAATGGAAAGATACTTCTTGCCAAGGCAGCATCTTCGATCAAGCCAATTAACGACATGGAGATGACTGCCAAACGGAACAACACTGAAAAAAAATATCGACCGATAATTCTTGAGGCGGCTTACCGATATAAGGTAGAACCGGCAATTATAAAAGCCATCATCATGGCCGAATCAGGTTTTAATCCCAAAGCCGTATCGAAAGTCGGGGCCAGGGGACTCATGCAGCTAATGCCTCGAACCGCAAGATCTCTGGGCGTTGAAGACAGCTTTAAGCCATCCCACAATATCGATGCCGGTGTGCGCTATTTCAAACAACTGCTGGATCAGTTTGACGGAAATATTGAACTGGCCTTGGCAGCTTATAACGCCGGCAGTTTTAATGTAAGAAAATATGGGGGTATTCCACCATTTAAAGAAACCAAATTCTACATTCATAAAGTATTAAAATATTACGAAGTATATCGAACGACCTGGCCTCTCTCCATTGACAAGTGTTCCGTCCTTAAGTTTTCACGGGGTTTGCTTTCCCGTGAAAACGATACGGCTGGAGTGGCTTCGTCATTTTAGTGACTTAGCGGTGGGGAAGACCGCGGCTCCCGCATGCTTTTTGCGAGAGAACACTTACATTCCAACAACATCAGGTAAAAACAAAACCCTGTTATAAGTTTACCTAAAGAGTTTGTGCGAAACTCGAACTATCAGACTTTAGAAAAATTCCGCGTTGACATCTTGCATCCCCCCGGTATATGAACTTGAGACATTTGGATAACGTCTCCTTTTAGCCAATTTCATCGTCCCCGATAATCGGGATTTTTCAACAGGCTCAGACTTTAATCCTCAAAATACTTAATGTATTCCTCCGGTTAAAATCTTGGCCTTCCTTGAACTTGAATAAAATTGAACATTTCCCAAAGGTCTCAATTTATTACATTGTATGGCATTTTAACTTCAGGTGATTTATAGCAGTTGTTAAAAATATGTTCCGATTGAATGAATAACGATCACGATTTACCGTAAGCCGCCGGATGATTTCGTTGAGGTCGGGAAGCTGTCTGAGCAAATTAGAGCGCGTTAAAGAGAACATCTTCGAAGTATTTCAAATTAAAAAATAAAATCATACTAATGAACGATATTCTAAAAAGCCATGGACATGTTCTCTTTTACGCGCTTTTGTTTGCGAGTTCTTGCAGATTTCAACGAAATTATCCGGGGGATGAAACGGAATGTTATTCTGACAATAGCTATAAGACAAAAAGTCTTTAAATGAAAAAAGAGTGGCAAATATTAAAGCCGGATATTCATTTGGTCG
>JAFDCA010000594.1 GCA_019313025.1 Deltaproteobacteria bacterium | reverse complement strand
TCAAGCTTGGTCGGCGGATCGGTAGCGGTCCCCGCAGCGTCCTTACGAAGCTTGTTGAAGAAAGATTAGCGCTTTCGATTGCAGGTAGACATATACAGGAACAATGGCGGATCTCTGTCCCTATCATATTTAAAGTCATGTTCATTGACGTTTTTGGCATATTCCTGAATACTTCCAGCTCGATGAAAAACAACCTCCAGGCTGTCCCCTGTGCTATTTACCAATTCATGCGTTTCTGTGATGTAGCCATCGATGTCCTCTCTGGTATCCGGAGAATAAAGAAGTGCTCCCTTCGAGCTACAACCCGCCAATACCACTAAAATAAGCAGGCGTGATATCATCTGCAGAAGGTACTTCAGGTCCTTCATGATCTCTGGAATCTCCAATTCTTGGTGGTCTATTGTCTTTGAACCCGGCTTGGCGTTTGTAATCATAACAAACTCCTTATCAACAACTGCTATCCCCAGTTTCCTATTTAAGTCACATGATTTAGCTTTATAGTTTCATAATAGATTGAAATGTCAAGAGAAAAAGCTAAGTTCTTTTGAGGATTGACGTATACACTGATTGGGGATAAAAATTGATCAATGAGATGAGGCAAGCTTATAGATATCGAAGATTTTGCATAATTGCTCTTGAAGCGGAGAGCATTCTGACAAGACATACTCTGCTCGGAGACGTCCGCGGCCGGATTTACCTTCAGGAGCATAGAGGTTAATGATTTCGGTGATATCCGAGAGTTGCTCATAAAGTGCAGGTATCGTGCACTCAATACCGGCGTGGGCTGCTTTTCGTTGAAGCAGGCAACTTAATATCAGAGCCAACACACAATAGAAGGCATGCACGCGTAATTTTTGATCCGTCCAGTGAAAAGCCGGAGAAAAGCTGACCCAGTGTGGATCTTTCATTCGTTTAAAAGCGTCCTCCACACGGTGTTGAGCGCGACTGGCAAGGATGATTTCTTGGGTTGTCCAATCATGATTATCGGTACACAAGATCCGCTTGCCCAGGCGGATGCGTTTGAGTTTTTCAAACGCATTGAAATCGGTCCAAAAGGTAAAATCAAGTTGGCCGTTATCCTCGATAATTTCGGTATTCAGAATCTCGGAAATATATTGACCTGAGGTGATCGATTCAAGCCGCTTTTGAAGAGATTCTTTTGTATAACCTTTGCCGCGCGCATTGGGTTGCTGGCTACGGTGCAGCTTTGCCCGCAGTTGGTAAAGGGCTGATCGTTTTTTGTTCAAAGCGGTTTTGATACCGGCAATTTGTCCGGTCAACAGTTTTTCGCTGCGTGTGATGACCACGGTGCGCTCTTGGCCCCAAACATTTTTGGTGGTTCGGTAAGCGGTGGTTCCTTTCAGACGTGGATCCGAAAAGGATTGAAACTGATGCAAAGGCAGCTCAAGAAGGTCTTTATGATGGGTAAGGGTGATGGAGGTAATGAAATGATAGGCACTGTTTTCGATTTGGCCCATGTTTTTTTCCGATGTGTTGCCGCCATCAAAAACCAGGGTGATGTGCTCGCATTCTTTGGCAAATTGGCGATAACGGGCCACCAGGCTTTCTGTAATGCTGGCAAACATTTTGGCATCGTTTTGATTGCCCGGATAAAGATGGGAAAACAGCGGCACATGAAAATCTTTACTAACCAGAAGGGCCAGGCCGATGATGCGCAAATCGGTTCGTTTGCTTTTGGCATGTCCTCGCTGAGGTAGTTTCGATGGGGTTTGGGTATCGATAAAGGTGTCGAAATTGGTGGCATCAAACAATAGGGTTTGTAGATTGATTTTAAAGTGCTCAATTAAGCGTTTGGTAAATTCTTCTTCAATGTTGCAAATGATGTCTTGATCAAAATAACTCATGTGGTCCCAAAACCGCTGACTGGTGATCTGCTTTTTGGCTACGGGAACAAGGCGTTGGAGGACTGTTTTTCGGTACCATTCATAAAGCGAGGATTTACTGGAGGCTGCCACACACCGGTTCATGGCCGCCAATAGCATGTATTGTCCACAAGACAGGCCTTGGTCACGTTTTTTGACATATCGATCGATGGTTTCAACAACCTGCAGTTTCGCAGCGATATTCCACAGAGCGGCAAGGGCGCCGAATTGAAGGACCTTGGCTTTCAGCGGCTTTGTCCCTGCTTGTTGCAAACGCCGGAGTAGGTTTTCAGCGGTACCCAGGTGCATCAGGACAATGGGCCGAGGTTTTCCCTGTATACGCTTAGATTCGACGATTTGCCAATAGGTATGCCCCCGGGAGATTTTCTTTTGGATGGTGGCCATGATTTCAGTGTATACATAATCAATATGATTGTCAAGATATTTTTGATTTAGCTGAAAAAATTCTTTATTTATAATTATTTCTTTGATTATAGAGGATATAAGTATGGAAAGGTTTTTACGAGGGTGTAGCATATAATTCAGTGTATACATAATAGCATCAGATAAAACACTGTTGTTTAGGCGACAAAATCGTTCGAAAACCTTATCATTAAAGGGCTGACATCTATTGCTGCTCAGAACTCTGGTTCAAAGGTGAGGTTCATTGCTAAATAAGTAGGAAGGTCAGGCTAGCCCGAGAAAACGATATAAACCATGTCGACGAAAGTTCTTGGTTTCAAAACGGCGCGCTCAAGTGGCTGTGGTTAATGG
>JAFDCA010000593.1 GCA_019313025.1 Deltaproteobacteria bacterium | reverse complement strand
GATCAACAGTCTGACGGTAGCCATGGGAATGACGGTGGTACCGCTGGTGACATGGAGATATTCCAGCTGGAAAATGTCGGCGGTTCTTAAGATACCTTCCGTGACGATCACTTCCAGGTCCTCGTCAAGAACGTGCTTCTTTTTGTCGGCCAGTTCCTTGAATTTTTTAAAAACGAGCTTTAGCTCTTCGTCGGAGAGATCATATCCCATTTCCTTCAAGTGAGACCGCAGGGCGTGCCTTCCGGAGTGTTTTCCCAGAATCAACTTGCTGGCGCTGAGACCCACAGTTTCGGGTTTCATGATTTCATAGGTCATGGGATTTTTCAAAACGCCGTCCTGATGGATTCCGGCTTCGTGGGCAAAGGCATTTGCGCCGACAATGGCCTTGTTGGGCTGGACGATAATACCGGTTATCATGCTGACCAGTCGGCTGGTGGGATAAATCAGCTCTGTTTTAATATTTGACGAGAACGGCATGTAATTGGGCCTCGTGTGAAGGGACATAACGACTTCTTCCAGGGAGGTGTTCCCGGCCCGTTCGCCGATGCCGTTAATGGTAACTTCCGCCTGTCTTGCACCTGCATTCAGGGCTGCAAGTGTATTGGCCGTGGCCAGGCCGAGGTCATTGTGACAGTGAACGCTCACCACCGCTTTGCGGATATTGGGGGTGTGATCGATCACGTACTTGACCAGATCCCCGAATTCCATGGGGATGGCGTATCCGACGGTGTCCGGAATATTGATGGTGGTAGCACCGGCTTCGATGGCTGCCTCAAACACCTTGCAAAGAAAATCCCGATCACTTCGGGAGGCATCTTCTGCCGAAAATTCGATGCTGTCAGTAAGGCTCTTGGCGTATTTGACGCATTCGGAAGTGGTTTTGAGGACCTGGTCCCGTGTCATGTTGAGTTTGTATTGCATATGGATATCGGACGTGGCCAAAAATGTGTGAATTCTCGGTTTTTCTGCATGCTTGACAGCACCCCAGGCCCGATCGATATCGTCTTTTGACGTCCGTGCCAGTCCGGCGACCTCGGTTTTTTTGAGTTTTGCGGCGATTTTGGAAACCGCATCAAAATCCCCTTCAGAAGCTGCCGGAAATCCTGCTTCCAAAACATCTACGCCGAGTTTTTCCAATTGTGTGGCCAGACGAAGCTTTTCTGCGGCATTCATACTTGCGCCGGGAGATTGCTCGCCGTCTCTCAACGTCGTATCAAAAATAATGACTCGTTCTTCCATGATTTCGCTCCTGTTCGTGGATATTCAGTTAATGATATTTTTTCCGTCTTTTAAACAAAGGGCAAAACGTGAACGAGCATGAGCCGCAGGACAGGATAAGAAAAATGTCCCGCGGCATTAAGTCCCTCTCTTTTATTAGCAGCTATCTCAAAAAAGCCTTTTGGCCCAATCTCTGTGTTGGTTCCTCGTTTCAACTCCTCCGAATACTTGAGTATGCCTGTGGGTTGAACCTCGGCCCCGCGTTCTTGTCCCGCCGCCCTCGGCGGGAGACCTTGAACCAAAATCCTATGTTTGAGATAGCTTCTGCAAATTCTATTCATTTCCATCCTAATAGGTTTTACTTTTTATCATTTAGCATTGCGAGCTTATACTGGAAACTGTCGGCCAGTGCCTGCCAGCTGGCTTCAATGATATCTTCGGAAACACCGATGGTACTCCAGATATGATCATGATCCCTTGACTCAATAAAGACCCGCACCCTGGCCGCAGTTCCTTTGCGTCCGTCGATGACCCGGACTTTAAAATCGATTAGACGCATGGCATCCAGATCCGGATAAAATTTATCAAGCGCCTTGCGAAGGGCGTTGTCCAGGGCACTGACCGGACCATCTCCTTCGGCAGCGGTGATTTCATCTTTGCCACCCACCGAGATTTTGATGGTGGCATGGGCTGAACAGGGGTGATCCTCATTTTTTTCGATGCTGACCCGAAAGGATTTTAGTTCAAAAAGCGGCTGAAACTGATCGGTAAATTTTTCGAGCAGGATTTTAAATGAGCCGTCGGCGGTGTCAAACTGGTATCCATCCTGTTCCATCTTTTTAATTTCTGTAACAATCTTACGGCTGTCATTTCCGTTGGCCCCAAGCTCGATCCCAAGTTCTTTGGCTTTGTATTCGATATTGCTTTTTCCCGAAAGATCCGATACCAGCACACGACGCCGATTTCCCACAAGTTCGGGATCCATATGTTCGTATGCCTTTGATACTTTCATGATGGCGCTGACATGAATCCCCCCTTTGTGTGCAAACGCGCTTTCACCCACGAATGGACGGCTATTTAGAGGAATCATGTTGGCGGTTTCACTGACAAACCTTGAGAGCAATCTCAGTTTTGCCATATTTTCCGGGGAGACACACGGGCGATTCATTTTTAATTGGAGAATCGGTATGATCGAGGTCAGGTCGGCATTCCCGCATCTTTCTCCATATCCGTTGACGGTTCCCTGGACCATCACCGCACCGGATTGGACGGCTTCAATAGAGTTGGCAACAGCCAGATTGCTGTCATTGTGGGTATGTATTCCGAGCTTAAATGGAAGCGAATTCTCTTTTGAAGCGTATTTTTCCCGAAAGGTTTTTTGGATCTCATCCATAATCGATTTGATTTCAACGGGAAGGGTTCCGCCGTTGGTGTCACACAGCACGATGTACGCCGCACCGGCATCGATGGCGGCCATGAGTGTTTTTAAGGCATAAGCCGAATTTGCTTTGTACCCGTCAAAAAAGTGTTCGGCATCATAAATCACCTCACGGTCGCCGTTTTTCAAATATTCCACCGAATCGGTGATCATGGCCAGGTTTTCTTCGAGGGTATTGCTCATGACCTTCTCGACATGCAGATCCCATGTTTTTCCAAATATGGTCACTGAAGGGGTTTTGGCTTTAAGCAGTGCCTTTAAATTCGGATCATCTGAAGGGTCGATCCGGGGTTTTCGTGTTGAGCCGAAGGCCGTTATACGCGCAGTATTAAATTTTTTCTTCTGGGCCAGATCGAAAAATTCCATATCCCTGGGATTGGAACCCGGCCAACCACCTTCGACGTAATGTATGCCGAAATCATCCAGTCTTTTTGCAATCTGAATTTTTTCTTTGGCACTGAAACTGATGTTTTCTCCTTGGGTTCCATCCCGCAAGGTCGTGTCATAAAGTACGATCTGTTCCATATGTCATCTCCTAATTCTTCTTCTCTCAAAAAACTATTTTTATGAGAATAGTATTGATTTATTTTTCAAATGAACACCCGGATAAATTTTTCATGAAAAGTTAGGGCTATCGGTTTTCCGGCCTTAGTGACCTTACCGCGGATCCGGCCCGCCACATCTCGGAATTTTTAAGTACGTCGAGTTCTTTTTGCAGCTTTTCCCGGTAGTCGGGTGCGCTGTTGGCTTCCAGAACCCTTTTGGTTTCAACACCGGACACAACCCTTTCGTATAATTCGTCAAAAAGAGGGGCCACGGCATCACGAAACTTCGGTTTCCAGTCCAGGGCACCACGCTGGGCGGTGGTACTGCAGTTCGCATACATCCAGTCCATTCCATTTTGCGCCACAAGGCGTATCAGACTCTGGGTGAGTTCCTCTACGGTCTCATTAAAAGCTTCGCTGGGTGTGTGCCCATGTTTTCGAAGAACATTGTACTGGGCTTCCATTACACCGGCCAGACATCCCATGAGAACACCGCGTTCGCCGGTAAGATCGCTATAAACCTCGTTTTCAAATGTTGTGGGAAACAAATAGCCGGAACCGATGGCGATTCCCAATGCCAGCGTTCTTTCTTTGGCGCGACCGGTAAAGTTCTGATGAATTGCAAAACTCGAATTGATGCCGCTGCCGTCCAGAAAGTTGGTTCTGACGGTTCGACCCGATCCTTTTGGGGCCACCAGGACGACATCGACGTTGTCCGGGGGTACAATACCGGTTTGATCCTTATAGACGATGGAGAAGCCGTGTGAGAAGTAAAGGGCGTTTCCTTCATCAAGACATTTTTTTATGCGAGGCCAGACCGCAACCTGACCGGCGTCTGACAGCAGATATTGGATGACGGTTCCCTTGCGGGCCGCCGCTTCAATTGGAAAAAGGGTTTCTCCGGGAACAAAGCCGTCTTCAACGGCACGATCCCAGGATTTGCTCTTTTCACGCTGGCCGACAATGACATTGATTCCGTTATCTTTCATATTTAAGGCCTGCCCCGGCCCCTGAACCCCGTAGCCCAAAACGGCAACGATTTCATCTTTTAAAACCTCCCTGGCTTTTTGCAGAGAAAATTCTTCTGATGTAATCACTTCTTCTTCTATTCCGCCGAAATTAATTTTGGCCATGTCGTTCTCCTTCAATGGGTGTAAAAAAACAGTATCTGAAAAAACAGGGTGAAATAAAAACATTCAAATTTTATGCCATATAGCTTGGATTCCATGAAAAAGCAATTATTTCGAATTTCTGAAAAGGGCAATAATTCCTGTTCTGGCGATTTCCTTTATGCCGATGGGTTTTAAAAGGTTTAAAAGCGCTCTCAACTTTCCTTCATCGCCGGTGACTTCAATGGTGTAATGGTCCGGGCCCACGTCAACCACCTTGCACCTGAAAATGTCCACGGTTCTTAATATTTCGGCACGATGTTCCGGCTTGGCGACCACCTTTATCAGGGCCATTTCCCTCTGGACATATTCCTTTCCGGTCAGATCGTGAACCTTGATGACATTGATGAGCTTGTTCAGTTGTTTCTCGATCTGTTCGATAATCGGCGGTTCTCCTGTGGTGACCAGTGTTACCCTCGATACTAGGGGGTCCATGGTTTCGGCAACGCACAGGCTTTCAATGTTAAATCCCCGGCCACTGAACAATCCTGAAATTCTTGAGAGAACACCGGGTTCATTATCCACTAGAATCGAAAGTATATGTTTTTCTTCTGCCATGGTTCATATCCTTTTAAAAAAAACAGGGTTGACGGTTTTTAAACAGGTGTTTTGACAACGAACTTACACCAGAAGCATTTCGGTAACCGGGGCTCCGGCAGGAACCATCGGATAAACGCATTCTTCCTTTTCCACCTGAAAATCCATGATCACCGGTTTTTTGGACGCCAGGCCTTTTTTCAAAATCGCCTCCACTTCTTCGGGCTTTGTGGCTCTTAGACCTTCGGCCCCGTAAGCTTCTGCCAGTTTTACAAAATCAGGTGCGAAATCAAGACACGTAGCAGCATAACGCTTATCGAAAAAAAGTTGCTGCCACTGCCTGACCATACCGAGATAGCCGTTGTTAAGAATCACTATTTTTACGGGAAGACCGCATTGCACCGCTGTGGCCATTTCCTGGATATTCATCTGGATACTGCCGTCGCCGGCAACATCCACCACAAGCTTATCCGGGCAGGCGAGTTGTGCACCGATTGCAGCCGGCAGACCGAATCCCATACATCCGAGGCCCCCTGAAGTAATAAAATGGTTGGGTTTGTCATAGTGATAATATTGAGCTGCCCACATTTGGTTCTGCCCCACTTCGGTGGTGATGATGGCTTGTCCTTTGGTCAACTCGTACAGTTTTTCCACGACATATTGGGGCTTGATAACGTCCGTCTGTTTATAGGCCAGGGGCTGTGTGTCTTTCCAGCGCTGGATCTGATCCAACCATTTTTTTCGTTTTTTCTTCAAATCTCCAAGATCTTCCTTATCCAGCAGTTTGTTCAGTTTGGAAAGCGTGATTTTACAGTCTCCGACAACCGGGGCTGTAACCGGGATATTTTTACGTATGGATGTGGGATCAATGTCGATATGCACAATTTTGGCTTTGGAGGCAAATACATCGGTTTTACCGGTAACACGGTCGTCGAACCGGACGCCGATACCGATCAGAAGGTCGGACTCACCGGTGCACATATTGGCCCGATACGTGCCGTGCATACCTATCATGCCCAGCCACAAGGGATCTGTTCCCGGAAATCCCCCGAGGCCCATCAAAGACGTGGTAACCGGGATTCGGGTTTTATGGGCGAGTTCCGTCAGTTCTTTGGCAGCTCCTGAAAGAATGACACCGCCTCCGGCAAAAATCATCGGCTTTTGGGCAGCCTTGATCAGCGACACAACTTTGTGAAGCTGTTTAACGTTGGGAGTGTATGTCGGGTTGTAAGATTTCAGTTCTATTTTTTGGGGAGGTTTGTACTCTATGGCATTGACGGAAACATTCTTCGGGATATCCACTAAAACAGGCCCAGGACGGCCGGTTCTGGCAATTAAAAATGCTTCCTTGATAATTCTGGCAAGATCTTCGGTGCGTTTGACCAGATAGTTGTGTTTGGTGCACGGCCGGGTAATCCCCACGGTGTCGACTTCCTGAAAGGCATCATTGCCGATCAGGTGTGTGGGCACCTGGCCGGTAAATATGACCACAGGTATGGAATCCATATAGGCAGATGCAATGCCACTCACCGTATTGGTCGCGCCCGGTCCTGATGTTACCAGACAGACGCCAACACGGCTACCGGCCCGGGCATACCCGTCGGCCGCATGTACGGCACATGCCTCCTGACGGACAAGGATGTGCCGGATTTTTGTTTTTTCGAGTTCATCGAAAATATCGATGACAGCTCCACCCGGATATCCGAAAATCGTGTCAACTCCTTCCTCCTGTAAAACTTTCATCATAATTTGCGCGCCTGTGAGTTTCATGTGTCTTCCTTCCTTTTTTATATTAAACGTTAATTATCTGCCATAAAGAGCCTCTTTATTTAACCACCGCTCCCTTGCTGGCAGACGACACCATTTTTGCATACCGGGCCATGTATCCGTGAGTTATTTTGGGCGACGGAGGAGACCATTTGGACAAACGGTCCTGAATCTCGCTGTCCGGTACTTTGAGGGTCAATGTTTTGGCCGGAATATCGATGACAATCACGTCACCAT
>JAFDCA010000592.1 GCA_019313025.1 Deltaproteobacteria bacterium | reverse complement strand
GGAAATTTTATACCGAAACCGTAAAATAGACTGCAATGTCTCACAGTGTTTTTTTCGATCTGAAAGCACCAGACATACCCCTTGGTTATGCTCGACCTCTCCGGCAATATCCGATGCGATGAGACGGTTTCGTTGGTCGTCCTGGGTCAGTTCAGACATCATTTTACTGTACTCGTTCACCGGATCGTAATAGGGTTTGAATTCCGTCTCCCGAATAATGACCTCGGCAGCCAAAACATCGCCGCTTTGAACCAGGCGGCCCTGATCGATTTTGTAGTGAACGTCTCCCAAATGCCAGAAGATGAGCCGTGACAGATTGTCCCTGCGATAAGGTGTTGCCGAAAGTCCCAGCATATACTTGGAATCGAATTCAGTCACCGCTTCGGTAAATGTTCTGCTGGGACAACGGTGGCATTCATCCACAACCAAAAAGCCGATCTTTTTTGAAACGTCTTCGGCACATTTGTAAAGCGTCTGAACCAACGCCACGGTTATCGTTTCGCCCATTTTGATTTTGCCGCCACCGATAAACCCCACCGCATCCTTTGGAATTCCCAAAAACTGTTCGATGCGCTCCATCCACTGAAAAGCCAGATCCTTTGTGTGTACCACAATCAAGGCCGGTTGATTTCGCCGGGAAATGATAAAAAGGGCCATCACGGTTTTTCCACTGCCGGTGGGGGCGCTCAGCGATCCAAAATCTTTCGACACCATGGCGTTGACGGCATTTTGCTGAAACGGCTTCAACCGCCCGTTAAATTTAAATTCCACAGGCCTGAAGGTCCGACGCTGATCGTCGATGTCATATGTTACCTCTTTCCGTCTGCAAAGGAGCAAGAGCTGCCGTATGTATCCCCTGGGAATCCATAGACCGCCCCCCCGAACGGTGTCATAAAACTTGAGCACTTTGGGGGTTCCCCGGTTCCACCGGCCCATGCGTTCGTTTTCCATCCATTTGGGGTTGGGAAACGTCAACGTCTTCATCAGTTTTTGACGGATCTCCGAGGGGATATTGGAAAGCCGCAGGTTGTTGGTGAGGGTGATTTTCAAATCATTTGTCCTTAGAGTTGACTATTGTCCCTCCAGTGAATATCATAATTCTATTAAGATTGTCCAATTTCATTTATAATCGTAGAATTCAAATCATGATCAAACCAATTTACTTGGACTACAACGCCACGACACCCCATGATCCGGAAGTGATCGAGGCCATGCGGCCGTTTCTGGAATCTGAATTCGGCAACCCTTCCAGTGCTCACTGGTACGGCATCAAACCCAAAAAGGCGGTGGAGACTGCCCGCAGCCAGGTTGCTGGCATCCTTAACTGTCATCCAACGGAGGTTTTCTTTACCAGCGGCGGCACGGAATCGAATAACCACGCCATTCGCGGTGTGGCTCGACGGTTCAGGGAAAAAGGGAATCATATCATCACCAGCAATTTCGAGCATCCGGCGGTGATCGAGGTCTGCCGGTATCTCGAAGCAGACGGATTTGAAACCACATACTTGCCGGTTAGTGAAGACGGCCTGGTGGATCCCGTGGATGTGGAAAGGGCCGTTCGTCCCACCACCATTTTGATCACCGTGATGCATGCCAATAACGAAGTCGGAACCATTCAGCCTGTTGCTGAAATCAACCGTATCGCAAGAGAACACGGCATTGCCATGCACACCGACGCTGCTCAATCGGTTGGGAAAATCCTCACCGATGTAGAACAGTTGGGGGTGGATTTGCTCTCAATTGCCGGTCACAAATTGTATGCACCCAAAGGGATCGGTGCGCTGTATGTTCGCCCACCGCTGGCACCTGAAAAATTCTGTTTCGGCGCCGGCCAAGAAATGGGTTGGCGGGCTGGCACAGAAAATGTGATGGAAATCGTCGGGCTGGGAAAAGCCTGTGAAATCGCACAGCGGGATCTGGAAAGCAATTTGGCCCGAATGAAATTTCTGCGCGATCGGCTTCACGAAGGGCTATTGGGCCGGCTTTTCGACATTCGCCTTAACGGCCACCTCCAACACCGCCTTCCGAACACGCTGAACATTTCCTTTAAAGATATAGAAGCCAACCGCTTCCTGGAAGAAATCGGCCTCGAAGTGGCCGCATCCGCCGGAGCGGCTTGCCACTCAGATTCTGTGGAAATTTCCCATGCCATAAGAGCCATGGGAGTCCCCCTGGAATGGGCCAAGGGAACCGTCCGGTTCAGTGTCGGCCGGATGACCACCGAAACCCAGATCGATAAAACGATCCGGGTGGTAACCGACGCAGTCAACAAATTAAACGCACGATGCTAGAGGTTCAAAAACTTCAATATGATTGAAGGGTGGAGGTGTTTTTTCTCTGTTAATCGTAGAGAAAGAATTTGGTCGCCTTGGTATAATTTAATTTTCTCTGAAAGAACTCGTGGATAATGGCTCGTAGTGAAAAAACCGGTCTTATCTTTTGATAAGGATAAGCGGTTGAAGACAAGACCTTCACATGACCTCGAATCGATGAGGGTTTTTTCATAACGATCCCTAAACCACTCAAACAGCTTCCAGCAAAAAATTAAATCATACCTGCGGCTCCTTCTTATTGGGTCGTCTTGTCCCGTCGGCTTGTCGGATCGTAGCTCTAAGATCGAAGCCCGAGGCTCGGAGAGCGGAATGGATAATCTTTTTTTAAAAAAGCGTGTCCTGTTTGAGTGGTTTAGGGATCGTTGGAAAGAACAGACGCATACCGAAACATTTCAACAGAACGAAAGTGTTTGTTCTAAATCGAGGCCATTATTTATAGATCGATTTCTGTTCTTTCTTTACGATCCTTTAGGCACGAGTTTACACGGTTTTTAACAAAAGCATTATCCATGGAGCGATTTAACAAAGAAAAACGCCCAGATTCCTCAGATATTTAAGAGCCTGTCTATAATTTTTTTAATGAAGCTAACAACCATGGATTCTTCTCCAGTTTTCAACCTGAGGATGCGTATTTTTCTTGGAGGAATATGTATTTTTCTGGCATTGTTTTTTATTGCCGGTGCCTGGACCATTCCGTTTCTTTTTGAATCTCCTTCAATTTACTACAAAATCGGTATTGACAAAACGTTGCTTCGCACCGGCAAAGTCTTGGGTGTGACTGTAGCGGCACTGGTATTTTTTCAAGTCCTGCTGGTTTCACGGTTAAAATTTTTGGATCGAATTTTCTCCTTAAACCGAATGGTCACCTTTCACCGGAGAAACGGCATTGCCATTGCTTCTCTGGCCCTTTGCCATCCCATATTGATTATCGCCGCAGAAAATTTCACCATCTTTCCCTTTGAAAAAAGATATTGGCCTGAATTTTTAGGCGTTGGCGTATTATTCTATATCCTGGTAATCGTAACCACCGCCAACTGGCGTTTGATGTTTAATATGGCTTATGACAAGTGGCTTCGTTTTCACCGTTTGGGAACACCAGTGGCAATAATGCTGATGGTGATCCACGTCCTCTTTGTCAGTGAGACATTTAAATCCGGCCTTCCTCAAACACTTGTCTTTGTGATCGCCGGTATCACCCTGATGCTGATGTTACGGATTTGGTACCGCAGATTTTTTCCCGGTAAAAGGCGATTCGTGGTTTCCTCTGTGGAATCTGCCGGCAAAGATGCGTATTCTGTGAATGTTCACCCTGATTCCGGCCTAATTTTAGATTATATTCCCGGCCAGTTTGCCTTTATCATGCCTGTATCTGCAAATGTGCCAAAGGAAGAACACCCGTTTACCATATCATCCACACCCTCCCGGCCCGATGGGTTGCAATTCGTTCTTCGGTCGTTGGGTGACTGGACAAGCAAAATTACCCGTCTCAAACCTGGAGAAACCGTGTTCATTGACGGTCCGTACGGCCTTTTCAGCCATCGGGTCTTATCAGAAAACGAATCTATCATCATGATTGCAGGAGGCATCGGTATCACCCCCATGTTGAGTATGCTCAGATACATGGCAGATGTGGATGATCCAAGACGGGGCCTCTTGATCTGGAGCAACAAAACAAAAGAACATATTGTTTTTCCAGAGGAGTTCGAGGACCTGAAGCATCGATTACAAAATATTAATATCATTCATGTTATTACACGTGACAGCGAAAATAGAAACGACATCGGCCGGCTGGATCATGCCAGGATCGAAACGTTGCTAAAAGGGTGGAGCAGACAATCAAGCGTATTTATTTGCGGCCCTATTGATATGATAAAAGAAATGACCCGTGCGGTTAAAAAAATAGGTTTTTCATCCGTCAGGGTTTACAAAGAAGAATTTAAGCTTTAAATTTTACGTCAAACGAATTCTTAAAAAGGAGTCCTATCATGAAAAGAATCACATATTTTATTCTTTCTTTGCTTTTACTGGGTCAAACTCATGTAATGGCACATGAGTGGAAAACAGATCCATTCCATTCAGGCATTCTGTTTGAAATAAAACATATTTATTCTACCGTTAGGGGTCATTTTTCTGATTTTACCGGAGAGGTGTTTTTCGATCCCGATAATCTTGGAAAAAGTAAGTTCGATTTTGTCGTTAAGGTAGACAGCATCAACACGAACAATGAAAAGAGGGATAACCATCTTCGATCCGCTGATTTTTTTGCTTCAAGCAAGTATCCGGCGATGACGTTCAAATCTTCCCGGGTTTCTCATGCCGGTGGAAATAAATATGTTCTCGAAGGCAAAATGACCATTAAAGATGTAACAAAGGACATGGTGCTGGAATTTATCTATTGGGGACAAAAAGAAAATCCATTTAAAAAGAATGAGATGGTTGCCGGCTTTGACACGCGATTTAATATCAACAGATTGGACTTTCATGTGGGAGACGGCAAATTTCATGAAATGGGAGTCGTGGGAAAAGATGTTGATGTCTTTATTAGTTTGGAAATGGTTAGGAGGAAGTAGTTTTACAATTTAAATGCATGGGTCCAAAATAACACATAATGGTCCAATTTCTGGTTTTATTCCATACTGTATCGGTCGTGTATGGATGTGGATATTTGGGTGGAATGTGATCGGCCGGATTCCCAATGGTGAAAAATTCGTCCTTGTGGGTGCACCCCATACCAGCAATTGGGATTTTCCATTTACCCTTGCCGCATTGCATACATTTCGCCTAAAAATCTCTTGGATGGGAAAAGATACCCTGTTTAAAAAGCCTTTTGGAAAAATAATGAAGTGGTTAGGGGGAATCCCTATTGACCGAAGCAGCGAGCACGGCGTGGTTGATCAGATCGTCAAACAGTTCGATGAATCCCAAAAGCTTGTGGTGACCATCGCTCCTTCAGGAACACGAAAAAAAAGAGACTATTGGAAATCCGGTTTTTACTGGATTGCATATAACGCAAAAGTTCCCCTACTGTGTGGATATTTAGACTACCGTCGTAAAAAAGCATGTCTGGGCCTTTCTTTTGTCCCAACGGGTGATATTAGAAAGGATATGGACCGCATTCGAGAATTCTTCAACGGTGTCCGGGGGAAAAATCCCGAGATGGCATCACGAATACGGTTGCTTGATGAAACCTAATTAACTACCAAAAATAAACAAAAAAGAACTGCTTTGTATAGGACACAGAGGCGCCATGGGACATGCGCCGGAGAACACGCTTTACTCCATTGGAAAGGCCTTGGAGTTGGGGTCACCTTGTTTGGAAATGGATGTCTACAACGTTGACGGACATCTGGTTGTTTTTCATGATCACCGGCTCGAACGCACCACCAACGGAACGGGTTACCTGCTGGATCAAAAGTTTGACGATCTGCGAAAACTAGACGCCGGTAACGGCGAAAAAATTCCGACCCTGGAGGAAGCATTTGAAATGATTCATTT
>JAFDCA010000591.1 GCA_019313025.1 Deltaproteobacteria bacterium | reverse complement strand
AAATGAGCGCCAGCGAATTGGTTTTACATTTGTAGTCAGATCTATATTGAAAAAAGCACGGGACAACCCCTATAAAATATTCCACTATTTTGATAGCGCAGTAGGCTTATAAATTCAATTCAAAAATGAGAGGCTATCAAATTGGCAAATACAAGATCAGAGTTAAGGTAGAGTTTGTTATTAGTCAGGCTCAGGATGCATCTGAATTTCTGAAAACCAATGATGCGGGTATATACTTTTCCTATTGACAATTAGATTAAAAAACAATAAATAACTGGATACAGAAACGACTCGCTCTTTAATCAACCGTGATCCTTGTTTTTGTAGATCTCCCTTTCTGACATCTCTTGTTCTCCGCTAATCTGAAATTCAATGATTGAAAACTGAGTCCTTTTTTCCTCAATGTCCCAATGCGTGTAATTCATCTTGATTCTGCCAATCTCAAGATAAAAGGAGATAGGATATGCCGGATTTTATGGTTCCCACAAAGGCGAATGGTACCCAATCAGATTTCAAACAAGCGATTCGGAAATATGAAAGGCCGAATCTACTGAAGGCTATATGGCAGCTTGCAAATACTTTCATTCCTTATATAATTTTATGTATTCTGATGTATTTAAGTTACATGGCAGGTTATTCTTTCTGGATCATACTGGCTCTTTCCGTTTTGGCGGCCGGTCTGTTGGTTCGAATTTTTATATTTTTCCATGATTGTGCACATCAATCGTTTTTTGCCTCCAAAAAAGCCAATACCGTTTTAGGTTACCTCTGCGGGGTGTTAACCTTCACACCCTATGAAGAATGGCGAAAATCCCATGGATGGCATCATAACACTTTCGGTGACCTTGATCGCAGAGGCAAAGGAGATGTTTGGACCTTGACGGCAGAGGAATTTCGCAGCGCGTCAAAACCAAAACGATTTTGGTATCGGTTTTTTAGAAATCCCTTTGTTCTTTTGTGCATCGGCCCTGCATATTTATTTCTTGTATCTTACCGATACCCCCACAAAGGGTCAAAGAGGCGTCAAAGCAATAGTGTAATTATCACCAATGCCGCCATCGCAATGATTATACTGATAGCAAGTCTCACCATCGGATTTAAGGCCTATGCTTTGATTCAGTTCCCGGTCATTTTCTTTGCCGGCGTAATCGGCGTATGGCTGTTTTACATCCAGCATCAATTCGAGGGGGTGTATTGGTCGCGTCATGATCAGTGGGATCCAATAAAGGCCTCACTTCACGGGAGTTCATTCTACAAACTCCCCAAAGTGATCCAGTGGTTTACCGGTAATATCGGATTACATCATATCCATCATCTTAGATCCCGCATTCCCAATTATAATCTACAAAAAGCCTACGAGGATACGAAATCTTTTCTGGACGTTGAACCGCTTACCATCCGTAAAAGCATTACTTGTCTTCGACTAAAGCTATGGGATGAAAAAGGGCAAAAACTGGTGGGATTTAAATCAGCGTATGCATGATTATTTGATTACATCCTTCCCCCAATCGGATTCGGCCAAAACAAATTCGCGTTTCTATTTTAGCGGATTTGGTACCTGATCCTGGGATCTGTCTAAAGCCACTTCTGGAGCCTCAGACTTATTTATAGCCTCTTTCAGCTCTATTGTATCTTTATCGAATTTGCGTTGTCTTTTTTGCTCTTGTTTAAGCTTCCTTGCTAGTTCTTTCTTGCGCTTTTTAAATGAATAACGTGATTTTGCCATATAGTCACCTCGAAGGTCGCTATTCTTGATGGTGATGAAAAGAAAAGGAATTGGGACAGGATTTTTTTAGGGTTTAAGATCCTGTAATTACGGATCGGACGGGTACGAATTCAAAAGAAACAAAAGGGCACTCCTCTTTATTCGAAGAATGCCCTTTTTTCTCGGAAACGAAATTTAAATCACATTGACATTTGCAGCAGCAGGACCTTTTTGCCCTTGCTCTATGTCAAAGGAAACTTGGTCGCCTTCATTGAGAGATTTAAAACCGGATGAGTTGATCGCTGAATGATGAACAAAAACATCCGGTCCGTCTTCTTGCTCAATAAATCCGAACCCTTTTCGGTCATTAAACCACTTAACAGTTCCATTAGTCATAATAACATTCTCCTTTCTTAAAATTTTCAACGTCGCAAACTGGAGGATGCCACTTTGACAAATGGATTGTTCCCTCAGAAAGAAACCGTCCCGACTTTATAAGACGGGGCTTAATTGATGGCATTAAGATAACACTTCTTTAGGCCAATAGCAAGCGAATTATTAATCTTTTGTATCAAACTGCAGATTTTTACATGCCTCGTCTCTTCAAGTGCAGGTCGTACCTTATTCTTCATTATAAGTAGAAAGAAGAGTTCTATCGTCAAAAAACACTTTAGAAACGGGTTCAGTGTTGCTATCGAATAAACCGGTCACTTTTTCGGCGATGATTTTCGAACAGGAACCAATAGGGAAAAAATCATCGGATCGGAGCTCTGAAATTAATGCCTCCGATCCCTCTTGAATAGCAGCACGAATTACATCAACATCGTAGTCGACCTCATGAATCAGCGAAAAATTTTCTTGGGTGAAGTTGTAAAATTCACTTTTCCGTGGTTTTCGCCCAATTGCTGCAAATTCTCTAATTGAAAGTCGATTTTCGTCATTATCCATGGATATGTCGTATCTTTGAAGCATTTTTTCCTCCCTTTGTCGCAGTTAAGTGGATGAATGTCAAATTTACGAGGCCTGAATACTAGGCTTAAAAGAACACAATCCGCATGATTTAAAGATTAGCCGTAACAAAAAATGAAAAAGGCAGAGTCAATTGCGACTCTGCCATTTTTTTTAGTCAGAGTATTCTCAAGCCCTACCAGGGCAATTTATGCATCATTTGACGTGAATGCCAAGACGGTATTTTGGGGTTAGATTTAAAGATTATCAGCAAAATATTTAAACTTAGCCTACTATTAGTCTTAATCCAGATATTTGTCAATATAAAAATATTTCTGATAGGGTCTAACAGATACCGATACTTTATTTTACAAGTCAGAGATTTTATAATGGTACGTTAAATTTGTTCTAATTTCGAAAGCCCCTGGTGTCGCCCACATAAATCCAGTTGGCTGCTTTGTAGATGATTCCGGCAGTTACCCTCGGGATGAAGTGTCACATGGCTTCTTTAATATCTCAGCCGGAGGTATTTTCTCAAAATTTCTTTCAAGCGGCTGATATTATTCGTTAGATAGGACAGAATAAAAACACCCTGAAGTTCCAGGGGCAGCTCCGACGCATGTATTAGAAACATAGCAATAGCAAGGGTTT
>JAFDCA010000590.1 GCA_019313025.1 Deltaproteobacteria bacterium | reverse complement strand
TCGGTGTACTGGGACCCAGCATCAAGGTTTTTACTTTACCATGAACGTTTGCAAGTATTTCTTCGGTGCTATTATTCAAAATCGAAGTTGAAGTCAGAAACAGCACGTCGGCCCAATTTTTGAGGTTTTTATAAAAATCCGCTTTGCGGCCCAGCCCACGTGATTGGTCCAGTATATCCAGAACCGCTTCTCTTTGCTCAAAACGCTTGATCAATGGGCCAAAGTAGCCAACCATCGCGACTTTTGTCCCCTTTGTGATTTTAAATTGTTCGAACATGATTTTATTATTTTCATCTTCGGGCAACTGCAGCGCATCTCGATAGTTCAGCGCATTGACCAGGGCGAGTGCCATGCTTCTTTCAATCGGTTGATCACTTTTTATTTTTTCCAATAGGGAAACCGCCGGTCGGTCTTCATAATCTGCGGCTTCGTTTAGCAGCATACAGGATTTTTTATCTTCAAAATAGGTATAGGCGATCCCGATTCCACCGTCGGAGGTAACCACAGCAGTATACCCCAGGCCGAGGCTCAGCAGGTCCACCCGTATTTTTTCGGCTTTATCCTTAAAAAGATTGAATAGATTGTCGTTCAGGATCATGGCTAACCTCTCCTACTCAGGTGTGGCACCCACTTGCCCGTGCTATTCTGATATGCCACATAGGCCTCACCAAATTTTACTTCCAGCAACTTCTCTTCGAAATTGGCGATATAATTATAAAACACAACGATGGCCACCAGCAGTATAAGGCAAAATAAGGACGCTGTAGAAACCGTCATACCAAAATAAATTAAAATACTGCCCAGATATAATGGATGCCGGACGTACCGGAATGCTCCGTTAGATATCACCTTGGTGGCACGTTGATCACCGCTGACAACCACATGACCTGACTTGAAAAGGTAAAAAGCGCAGGCTAATGCAGCACCCAGGATAATCAACCGGATTCCCAGCGGTATGATACCCGTCAGAAAGGTGGATTGGTGCAGGATAAATGAATCCAGGATCCATATAACCACAAACAAACCGAACAGGATTAGCTGTCCGGCGTCTCCCAGGGGATGTTCACCGTTTTTTTCTTTCATTTTCATATTTGGGCCGGCATGTCCCGGGGCAGCCTAGCTGAATATCATGGTGTCGACTCCTACCGCGGCGATCGATCAGCCAGGGTGATTTTACCCAATCTGACCAGGCGTGACCTTATCGCACCCCGTGTGCGTTGATGTTTAATAACCAGATCATTTATGGAGATTCCGTTTTCAATTGCTTTGATCAGGGCTTTATCTTCATTTTCACTCCAGGGTTTACCCACTCTTTCCGGCAAATCTCGCTGTTTTTTACTTTTCTTCTCCTTTGATGAAAGCGTTTCAACGATTTTATTTAGTGCCCGAATAACATCCGGTTCATTGATTACATGATTTTCATCCAGCTGCGCTTTTGTTCGTGGATGCTTTCCATTTGCCAGTAATTTTATAATTTCGGTGGCCTTGGATATATCCATGAATTGTGGAGCTCCTTGATCGTGACACTATCTATAAGCAAGTGTATTCCCGCCGCTTATGCCGATGCGAGTTTATTTCCTCCGAATGTATTTTGAATATCGTCCATATGAATCTGAACATGCTCATAAGTCCAGCGAATAAAACGCTCCAGCTTGCCGTGCCCATGGAATGCATGCCGCCCTTCACGGTCAAAATCCGTATGCGACATGGCCTTCACGATTGAGATCGTATCTTCACGGACCGATTTGAATTGCGCGATGAGTTCGTCAATGTCCAGTCCGTCCAACTTTTTAGGTTGGCTGCGGTTAAAACGCTCAACATCAAAATCTTCCGGTGAGCCCGGACCACCGGCCAGGATATCTTTAAACAACCATTGCATCGTGCGCTCAATGGTAACAAAATGGGCCAGCACCTGTTGAACCGTCCATTGGGCCCCATCTTGATAAACCTGAGTGCCAAGCTCATCCGGCGATAAAGATCGGAAAAACACAATGGAATCTTCCATATTTTTTTCGAGCTCAGCGATGATATGGGTGCGTCGATCTTTCATCAATCCACTCTTTTTATCAGACCCTGGCTTTTATGGATGCTCTCCGGGCGCAATATGGTCGCAAAAAAGTTATTCCGAAGGATCCATAACCATATGAGCATCCTGCAAGGCGGTATTGACTGCCTGGTCAGCGTATGCCTGGATTCTGGGTCGTATCTTATCGAGTTCGCTTTGCGGAATATTGTTTATGTCCACCGGCCAATTGAAGTCATCCATTCTTGCTCTGGTCATCCTGGGAAGGCCTGCGCCAATTCTAAGGGCCGGGCGGGTCTGAAAAACGACAAGCCGAATCATGCATCCTCCTATAGATAACCTATGGGCCTCTAATTGGCTATTGATGGAAAAAGAACATATTTTTTTGAAGAATTAACGGTAATTAAAGTCCGTATTTAATAATTGAATTTCTATGATTTCACCGGCGATCCATTCTTCCCAGCCCTCAGGGATGATAATCAAAGCGTCTTTGCGGGCCATGGAGGCGAGTCGGCTTTTAAGTTTGGCGGGTTTGACAATGAGTTGATGTTTTTCTTTTTCAAGACGAGCATGAATAAACTGGGTCCAGTCCTTATGGCCGCGGACGGTTTCAGCCAACTGCGCTTGAACCACTGGAAAAGAAAAGCCGCTTTCCCCTTTCATTGTCATGATTGCCGGAAGTGCCAGCTGAAAAAACGCCATCTCGTTGGACGGTGGCCCACCCGGTAAAATGAAAAACGGCTTTTGTTATAAAAGGCCAAACCCCACCGGTTTTCCAGGGCCCATTCTGACCCTGCGATATAGCCCCTGCCAGTCCAGTTTTGCTACTAC
>JAFDCA010000589.1 GCA_019313025.1 Deltaproteobacteria bacterium | reverse complement strand
TAGCTTCAAGTGGCAACGCTTTTCCCTCTAATAATATGGACAAAAATTTAATGTACTTTGTATACTGAGTGTCCGTCATCTTCAGTTTCTGATAATCTTTTTTAAAAATTTTTGTCCTAAACAATTTCATAAAAGCTATTTCACAAAATCATCAACGGATACAAAATCTCCGTTCAATTGTTCCGCTTCCGACATCGCCGCCAAAGTTTCATCATTAGGAACTTTAATTTCAAATGGAAGTCCTTTGTGGCAAACGATCATATTGTTGAAAACATTGATTGCCTGTGAATAGGTTAGACCCAAGTATTTTAAAATTTCTTTGGCTTGCAAATAGTTCTCTTGATCCACCCTTATGGTTGTTTGTGTTTTCATACGCATTATCACCATTTAAGTATTATTTATTATTTTAAAAAAATATCCCAAATGGGATATAGTGTCAAGTTGCTTTTCGGCTCCACTGTCAGGTCGCGGATGTCAGTGTTGAGCCCAGCCACGCCGCTTGTATGAAACTTCATTAATTTAGACAGGATTTACAGGATTATCAGGATTGTTTTGTTTTCGTATAACCATATCCTGTCCATCCTGTTGATCCTGTCAGGAAAATATATTTGCATTTCGTTAAGTTTCTTTCTTGATCAGACTGGCCGTTTTTTTGGCCAGCGGCCGCGCTTATATGAAACTTCATGAAATTGTGGGTCAATGTCATTGACTTTACATCAATTTCTCGTGGGAACGGCTTCCAGCCGCGAAAAAAAGTCGCTTTATAGCTAATAACAGCATTATACAACCATTGTAGGTACATCACCCATACTCATAACTCCGTACTCATCACCCACCACTCATCACTCCGTCCTGACCACTCCTTACCCATTACCCACCGCCGTCACTCATGCGATATCTCAAAGAGGCGGTATAATGTCGTCTCGGCCGACAATTTTCCTTGACCTCCTCCCACGCCTGTTGTTAAAATCCGGCAAAATCAAGACCATAGGCTTCTTTCATACGAAAACTGAAAATAATCATCAAATACAACATCTTGACTTTTTGATGAACAAGGGGAGGCAAATTAAGATGCTAATGGACTATATTCAAAGAGCAATGCATCATGCAAAAGGACGATATCACCATCCGGCTACCAAATCCTCACGGTGGTGATGTGGGGAAAGAACTTTTAGCAAGAATACTTAGACAGGTCCATATTAGCAAAAAAGAATGGGAAATCATTTAAAATAGGCGTCGGCATAACCACCCGGGTTGAGGTGACGGCAAGAAGCAGGCGGGTTTATCGTGAAAGCTTCAGGTTGGCGAAATACCGACGAGCGCACCTCACCCGAAATCGTTAGCGAGCCTATAAATAGAAAGTGGCAGACAAATTCCTGAATTGACAAAAGAACTCATCGCTCAATCTCGGGTTATTGCAAAGGGTCGGCGTATACGTGAATTAGAAAGGCTCCTCGGTGAGTACGGGGGAAATCCGTCAATGTGGACTAAAAAAAGCAGTCCAACAGTTGAAATTGATGGAGAATTGTATGAATATCACTGGTATGAACACCATGGAATTGGAAGGTTCGAAATTAAGAGAAAAAAGGTGAAAGATCTATGATTGTAAAAATAAAAGAGAAAAATTCTGAGTACCCTGATCTTACGCCAGATCAGCCATATTTCGTTATTGGCATCGAAGCGAATGATTACCGGATATTGAACGATTATGGTAAGCCTTATCTTTATCCTCCGCATTTGTTTGAGGTCATCGATTCGCACGAGCCAAGTAATTGGATCACCGAATATGGAGATGATGATGAGCGCTATTCATATCCAGCGGCACTGAATGAAGTAGGCTTTTTTGAAGACTTTTTTGACGGGAAAGATGAGGCTCTTTCAAGATTCTGGCATGTCGTAAATAAACACCTTGCAGAAGCGGCGTAAAACAGCTACAGCTATTGAATCGCTAACAACGGCATTAAGATGGACTTTTTTTAGGGATTTAATGAGCCGTGGATTTTCAGCGTGTTTCTTTACGGCCTTGCGGTTGATCTTCAGCAGTGCGGCGACTCTCTCTTCAGGAATACCCAGACGGATTATCGTGACAATGACCGGTTCGCTTTTCAAGGAGGGACTGACGCGATGTCGATTGAGTTCTGTTAGGCCTTTTTTTTAGCCACTTTTTCGGCAATACCATGAATTTCTCTACCACTCAGGTCATGGAGGTTAATTCGGGAAATATCTCTGTTTTCCGCTTCTCCCACAGAGTTAGAAGCCATATCGCCGTTTCCTGTAACCCTTCGATATTCTTCAGAAGACGTTTCTCTAAGCTTCTGTAAGGCTCTTATCTGAGAATATACGGATCAAAGCTTGAATAGTGAATTACAGCTATTGCATTGCTGAGCTTATTCACAATTCAAGCTTTGACCCTGAAGACATATTTTTTACAATTTGTTGGTATGCGCCAGCAGACCAACCACAACCAAAGCTGGTTGAGGCAAACAAGATAATTTCCAATGATTAATCGGTCCAGTGCTCATCAAAACCAACAGGTCCGATAAAACAGAGATTAAAAAATTTTTAAAAAATCAGCGGCCACCAGCAGAGGTGGCCCCAGCCCCTTCCAGGGGCCATCCTCATACCCCCAGCTGCTGGTGGCCGCTGATTTGCATGACCCTTGAGTAATTCCGGAAGGCATCTA
>JAFDCA010000588.1 GCA_019313025.1 Deltaproteobacteria bacterium | reverse complement strand
CCCTAATCGTTGAAGCCGCATCTGAATGCCTCCATGGGATTAAATCAGCGGCCAACAGGAAAGCTGGGAGTATGAGGATGGTTCCCCGAAAGGGTCGGAGCCATCTCTGCTGGTGGCCGCTGATTTTTAAATGGCTTAACCTGCGATCTGCCGGGTGCTGCATCGCAAGCCGTCTATCCATCGACTACTGGAAATTTTGATCCAGGGTCCCGGCCGCCAGCATCAAGCTGGCGTTGGCAACCTTGTAATCATGAACGGCTTGCAGATAATTGGTGTGGGCCTGCTGCAGCGCCAATTCCGAGTTTAAAAGATCGACGATGGTGAACAATCCGTTCTGGTAGCGATTCCTGACAATGCGCAAGGCTTCTTCGGCCTGAGTCACCGCCACCCGTGTGACCTGAATACGTCTCCAGGCGCTGTCGGCCTGCAGGTACCCCTGTCTTGTTTCCACCTGAATACGCTGTATCAATCTGCGGCGCTGAGCCTGTATCTGCCTGAGCGTCGCTTTTGCCTCGCGGACCCTTGCCGATGTCTTATTGCCGGAAAATATGTTAAACGTCACGACTGCACCGATGCTGTAGTTGTCTGCACTTTCGTTAAAATCTTCGGTGTTGACCTCATAATTTCCGGCAAGATTTAAACTGGGTAGATGGGCCGCGCGTGACTTTTTGATCTCCTCTTCGGCGGCGGATTGCTGAAAATCGATTTGCTTTAAATCCGGGCGTTTATCAAGAGCTATGTCAACCCAACGTTCCATGGGCCCGGTGATCTCTTCGCCGCTATCCAGCCGGCTGGTCAATTGATATTTAGAATCGATCGCAACCCCCATGGCGGCATTCAGCTCGGCCTTGGCGATCTCAACCTGACTTGCGGCTTGCAACTGCTGCTGGTCTAAATTGGCGATATGCACCTGGGTCCGCAACAGGTCGCTTTTCACGACGAACCCGCTCTCATATCGAGATTTGACCAACTTAAGGTTTGCCATGGCCGTCGTTAGTGTCTGCTGAACGATGGCAAGATTTTCCTCGGCCATCAGCAACCCGACATAGGTGACCACCGTCTGGGCGATGACCTGCTGACGTCTGCGGGTCATTTCAAGGTTCGTTTCCTCCTGGCCCAGTTCGGCCTGGCGCAGGCCGTGCCAGGTCTGCCCGCTGTCATACAGCGGCCAAATCGCGGACAATCGGCCGGCATAGTTGTCGATGGGATTAGGGTCATTGAGCCGATTTACATTAAAATCGTCCTGGGCAATCATCCCCTGGTTTAATTTGGTTGCAAACGTCTGGGCAGGATTTGTCGTACGGTTGTATGCACCGTGCGCATCGACGCGGGGCATGAACCCTGATCTGGCCTAAACTATTCGCTCTTTCGAAATGTCTACTTGAGCCTGAACTTCATTTATCGAAGGATTGTGGGTAATGGCTATTTGAATTGCTTCTGAAAGGCTGAGGAAACCAGAGGACGGGGTTTTCGCTTGAACCACTGCAGTACCACCAAGGATTAGAAATAAAAGCAGGCCTAGACGAATAAAAATTTTAGAAAATCGAGACATCATGGCCCACCCCCGTAAGCAGTTGATCCTCACTAAAAAAAGAAATTAGAAACAAAAAGTTTACAAGATTATATTTCTTATTTTGATATTGAATGGCTTATGTTCTTCGTTGGCGGCCCATTGTCTTCTGCATTCTACTTCTATAAGTCTTTCATCCAGTCTGGTTTGATCGCCCGGCGCCGAAAACTTTCATAGGGTTTAAACAGAAAATCTTTGTAATTTTCATACAGCAATTTTTCGACATACAGCAGCCTTACGAAATGGGCACTGAGTTTTTGCAGCTCAATGTATATACTATCTTTTTCATTGTTTACCTCCCCTCATGGGTGACTCCATATTTGTCCAATGATTGATATCGGCCTATTCTATATTGTTTTCCCTCCGATGGTATACCTGTTATTGGCCGCACGCGCAAGCGCCTTTCCATCGAAGTGATACATTTCCGTGCCGATGTAGATGGTGAGGTCGACCGATTTCATTTTACAACCCATCGTATTGTGGAAGATGGTAACAGCGTTTTCGATACGTCTAAAGAGGTATTTGTTACGCTGCGAGGTAAAGAATATTAACCGGTTGTCTTTTAGAATTATATTCTTCGCACAGGTCCAACTTTTTCGGTTATTCGATGCAATGATGCAATGACCGACCCACCATCCAAATACCCAGCAACAGCGCCACAAGACCACTTACCAGAATGGATACGCCTACCAAAACAACTGTTCTAATGACCGTCGTACGAGCGTAATCATTTAGATGAGTCAAAGGGTTTGAAAGCTCGATCGCTCCCGGCGGATCTTCGTTGGATGGGTACTTAATCAATTATTGAAAGACCAAAATCGTGTTGGTGGACCTTTTTTATATTTTTTAAGTCGTCACAAGCAATTTGATTACCTAGACGACAGGCTTTGTTCAACGCCTCTTTCATAAACACCGGCTCATGTAAAATATAATGGGTTGTGGCCTTTGCCACATAGATGCTGTCCCAGTTCGGGTATTTTTTCTCCAAATGGTTCAGATAAATCATCGCGATTCGCCATTTCTTTTCTCGCAGCAGCCGGTATGCCTTGGCGATGTCTCTCCCCGGATCAATTTCTGCAGAAATATGCTGTTCCATTTCTTCTTGATAAGACTCTTTTGCTTCTTTTTTTTCCTGTTTGCTGTCCGCCATCTCTGCTTTGATAAAATCGGAGGCCTGGACCCGGGCTCTGATTAGAACGCGGTATGTCGAGGCCTTCCCAACTGTTGGGCGCTTTTCCTCTAATATCTCCGCCTCGATCTCCCTGGCTGCCAGACTGTATATTTCATCCCGGTTTAGTTCATAAATTTTGATGAGGCTTTTACGTGAAAGGTATCTTCCAGCCAAATCCACTGCCTTTGTTTTTGCAATGAAAAGGGCCAAATTTTTTGCCAAGTCAATTGAGGAGCCGGCTTCCATTCGATAACTGCCCTCAGCTTCTATCTCAAAAATATCATCTTCCGCCGCTGCAACAACAGCGTTCATCGAGAACAAAACCAACAAAGCAGCCAGAATAAAATTGCGCATTTTACAATCCTCCATTTTCTTTTAGACCCTCAATCTCCAGACTCGAGAAGAATTGCGTTAACTTTAACATCTTTGATTCCATCGATATATTTTTCCTCAAGGATATCGATGATCTTGTTGATCATCTCTTGCTCCTGAGATAGGGTCGTCTCAATTGTTACGAAAACAACGCCATTTTTGCATTTAACTTGCGCTGACGGAAACCGGTCGAAAAGCGTTTCCTGTGCTTTGGCAGTTACATAATAATCTTTTATAATCATTTGAGATTCTCGTGTTGTTTGAAAACACGGTCGCTTGGCAATATCGGCCAGAATTTCAACTGCGTCATCCGCCTTTAAATTGTCGATATGCAGAACAAGATCATAAAGAGCTGGATCCTTAGTATCAATTCCATAAAGATACATACCCCATTTTCTCCGCTCTTCATCATCTTTTTTCAGGATATGCCGAGCCTCTTTTTCAGAAATATGCTCACGTCTCATTTCTTCCTTGATCCTATCTTCCAAGTTGGCGCTGATTCTTACTTTAAAAATGTTTGGAATTCCTTGGCAAAAAAAGTGACCCGCCAGACCATGGTAGACCACATTGTCCTTTCGAATATGTTCTAAAAATGCCTCGCGAATAAAAATGATATACTTTTCTTTTCCATGCTTAAAGCGCTCAAAAATGGAGGGAGCATCATGAATTGCACGAACAAGCTTTAATTCATGAATATTGAAATGCGCTGAGGTCTCCAAAAGAATATCTCTTGAAATACATTCATACCCCAAATGCCGAGCAAGCTTTTCGGCGATCTCTTTTCCCTTACTGTATGATCCCCTTGAAATTGTAATGACACCCATTTTATCTTCCTTTTATTTTCATATTTTAGAACTCCAAGTTATTGCCTAACAATGCAATTTAAAACTATCCTCTTCATCATTAGCCTCTTTGCTCACAAATTTGCCTTTGGTAGTTTTTCTAAGGCCTCATTCGGCCCGAGCAGAATCATAAGGTCGCTGTCCTTCAAAACACATTGCGCAGTTGGGATCAGATTCAAGCGGTCGGGAACGAGTTCTTTGATTGCCACTACCTGAACGCCAAAACGATTGATGAGATTCAATTCTCGTAATGACTTACCGATAAATTGCTTTGGCGGAGACATCTCAATGATGCTATAGCCTTCAAGAAAAGGCAAGTAGTCTAACATATTCGGATTATGTAACCGCTCGGCCAATGAGGTAGCCTGGTCTTTTTCCGGAAAAAAAACTTCGGACGCCCCGATTTTATAAAGGATACGAGAATGGGTTTCGCTGATAGCCTTGG
>JAFDCA010000587.1 GCA_019313025.1 Deltaproteobacteria bacterium | reverse complement strand
TTCTTTTTTCTTTCTTGAACGGTTGTTCTTTTCACTATTTTTTTTCGTTAAAATCCGTTTCGTGAATCTTTAGCAGGAAGAGACAATATCAAAAACCCTATCGACACATTTACCCGGATCAATACGTTGACTCATGATCACCTGGCGGATCTCAGATACGATACTTTGGAGTTCAGCGACACTCATCTCAAGGTATTGAATCGTTTGAGCGGCATTCTGTTCGGTTACATCCATTGCTTCTCGTAGATCCTGGGCGTTTTTGAGCAGTTTTTTGTAGTTTCTGATTTTTTCCATACGAAGTGTCAATTCATAGAAGTTAATCGGTTTTTGAAGATAATCAGCAGCACCCTTTCTCATGGCTTCAACCGCATTTTCCACCGAAGCATGCGCTGTGAGCAATATCACTTCGGTCTGTCTATTTTTAGTTTTAGCTGCGTCCAACACGTCCATTCCGTCCACTCCACCCGGCATTACCAGATCCGTAATAATGATATCATAGAATGTCTGTGAAATAAGCTTTTCAGCCTCGACGCCGTTTGAAGCTGTTTCAATATCGTAACCTTCTTTGGTCAGCTTTTTTTCAAGCATCTTAAGCGTTAAAGGATCATCGTCAACAGCAAGTATTGTCAGCTGTTTCATGGGACACCTCTTCGCTATGTTCTATTCTTCCTTTAAACATAAGCTTGTAAATTACTTCATTTCAATTGATAATAGATCGTTCTTAAATATCTTTTTGGCTCGAACACAGGACAAATGCCAGTTAAGGACTCCGTTGAACCGATAATCAGATATCCATCGGGTTCCAAAACGCTGGCAATGTTTTCAAACAGCTTTTTTCTGTTTTCAAGATTAAAATAGATGGCGACGTTTCTACAGAATATGATATCACATTTTCCTAAACCCACAAAAGGTTTTAATATGTTTTGCTTTGTAAATGAAACCATTGCCCTGATTTCATCACTTATTTTCCAATTACCCCCATTGGGAATAAAATATTTCTCTAGTTTTTCCTTAGAGAGTCCGCGTTCAATTTCAAATTTATTATAGGTGCCATAGCTGGCCTGTCCTATGGCAGAATCGGAAATGTCAGTGCCAAACAACTTGACGTTATATTTCTTTAAATCCGGGAAAAGCTCTTTTAACAAGATGGCAATGCTGTAGACTTCCTGTCCGGTTGAACAGGCTGCACTCCAAATACGGATCGGTATAGGAAGCACACCGGAGGATCTTTCTGTTCTGTTGTCGATCAAATCGGGCAAAATCTTGTGTTGAAGTACTTCAAACGGTCCTATATCGCGAAAAAAAAGCGTCTCATTGGTTGAAATAGCATCGATGATCCTATTTTTTATGATTTTATTAGAATCTGACTTGGCTTTTCTGCATAATTCCCTATACGAAGAACATTTGTATTCTTTGATTAGGTTTCCAAGTCTTGTTTTAATAAGATACGCCTTATTTTCGTCCAGATCGATTCCCGAAATTTCTGAGATGTATCCTGATATGGCTTTTATATCATCTGTCGTTATATTTATCATGATTCAGTAATCATAAGTTTTATGGCCTGGTTCGTTTTTAACTCAGGTTATGGGCTTATCAAATGATATTACACGCGATTCTTTATACCTGCATTTATCGTAAGGCAGATTTCACTGGCGATCATATCCAGAGGAGCAATGATATCTGCAATCCCTGCATCTATGGGACCTTTGGGCATGCCATAGACAATGCTCGTCTCTCTGTTTTGTGCAATGATGGTGGATCCACTCTTTTTCATCAGTTCCAGACCCATAAAGCCATCTGACCCCATCCCGGTCATGATGACTCCGGTTGCACGGCCCACATAATGATGTGCAATGGATCTAAAAAGATAATCAACAGATGGTTTGCAGTTGTTTTCAGGCGGGTCATCCGTAATTCTAATCACCCGGCTTTTGCCATCGGCTCCGGCCACAATCTTCATTTGTTTACCTCCAGGCGCTATAAATGCGATATTGGACAGAACGGGTTCACCGTCTTTTGCCTCTTTGACTTCAAAAGGACATTTGTTGTCCAAGCTCTTGGCCAGCGACATGGTAAACATCGGTGGCATATGCTGAACAATTAAAATTGGAACGCCTAAATTGGAAGGTAAAGACGGCATCATTAGAGCCAATGCCTTGGGACCTCCCGTGGAGATGCCAATGGCGACAATCTCTGATTTTTGCCTCAGTCTACCTGTGATTGAATTCATTCGGTGAACGATCTGATCAGACTTTAACGCATGTTTATCTTGTTGGCTGGCTGTTATTGAACTTGTTTTACCTTTGAGGAGATGTTTTATTTCATTTCGACGGTTAAATGCCTTCAGTATTGGGACAATGGTCTTTTTTAAGGTTTCCGTATTCTCAGCCATATTTCCTTCCTGAGGCTTGAGAATAAAATCAAACGCTCCCAAATCCAGGGCTTTCATGGTCATTTCACCGCCTTCATGGGTCAGCGTACTGAGCATGACGGCACCTACATCAAGCCGTTTCTCCTGTATATATTCAAGAACTTCAAGTCCATTCATCTCCGGCATTTCGATGTCTAAGGTCAAAAGATCGGGTTTTAGAGAAGCAATCTTTGCTATCGCCGCCTTTCCGTTATGAGCGGAGCCCACAATTTCTACGCCCGGTATGTCAGAAAGAACATCATTGACTATTTTTCGATAAACAACGGTATCATCGACTATTAACACTTTTAGTGGTCTGTCATTAATCACCGACAATCCTCTTTCATTGGTTAAAGGTTAAGGACTAATTTTCTTCTTCCAATACTTTTTCTACATCTAAAATTCCAATCAAGCGGTTTTCAGTTTTGAATACACCGGTGAAATATTTTCCCTGAAGGCCACCAATATTCGCCGGTGGTGCTTCAACCATTTCCCATTTCGTTTGAAACACATCGCTGATTTTTTCAACCAGCAACCCAATGTGCTCTCCATTTGAATTGACAATGATATTTCGTGTTTTTTCGCTCATTTCAGTTGATTTGAGCCCTAATTTTTTACCAAGATCGATAATGGTAATGATTTCACCTCTCAAATTCAGGATCCCCAGAACATACTCCGGTGACTGGGGGACTTTAGTCATCTCGATGAGTTTGTTAATTTCTTGTACTTTCAATATATCCATACCGCAAAGGGCATCTCCTACAAAAAAGGTTGCCAATTCAACAACACGTCTGTTCACTTCAGTATCTTCTGGCTGTAACATTGAATATTACCCCCCCCTTATTTATTGATCATTGAACAATTTTATTATTCGTTATTCACATCCATCACTTTTTACACGTCACTAATCACTGATAGCTGTTTTCTTCTCTCTGGATTCTGCTCCCAATAAGATAATCAATTGTTAATTATTAATTGTTGACCTTTGACTATTATCCATTATTTCTTCTTTCGATCCTTTGCCTGTCCACTCAACTACACTTTGAACTTGCCCACCATCTCATCAAGCTGTCTGGCCAGTTTACTCATTTCTTTAGCACTCAGATTCACTTGAGAACTGCTGTTGGACATCTCACCGGCCGAATTGTTGACATCAGAAATATCTTTTGCGATTTCCCCAGCAACTGTAGAACTCTGAGCCACATTCTGATTGACTTCGCCGATACCCTGAGAGGCCTGTGTCACGCTGTTTGAAATCTCTTTGGTGGTCACTGACTGCTCCTCCATGGCTGACGCAATCGTATATACAATATCGTTGACCTCATTGACGAAATTAGACACCTCAGTCACATTTTTTGCTGAATCCATCGACATATGTTGGATTAATTTTAACTTTTCATCAGCCTTGTTGGTGGCTTCAGCCGTTTGCTTGGCAAGGTCTTTTATCTCCTGTGCGACAACTGCGAATCCTTTTCCGGCCTCACCGGCTCTCGCTGCCTCTATAGTCGCGTTGAGGGCAAGGAGGTTAACCTGATCTGATATTTCACGAATTCCATCGGTGATCTCGTCAATTTCGCTGGCACCTTTACCAAGATCTCCCATAATTTCTGAAACTTTATTAACCTCAGAAACAGCATCTCCTACCATCACCCTCGCCTTCTCCGTGTTCTGGGTAATCTCGTTGATGGTGGATATCATTTGTTCAGCTCCGGAAGCTACCACATTTACGTTCGTGGCCGCCTCCTCCATTGCTGCAGCCACCGAGTCCATGTTGGAACTCATCTCCTCGGCTGCCGCAGCCACCGTATTTGATTTGGTGGACGTCTGTTCCGCGCCTTGGGACATTTGTTGAGAAATGCTGTTTAATTCTGTAGAAGCATCCTTCAGCTTTCCCGCATTGGCTGCTACCTCTTTGATGATCGACTGAATTTTTTCAATAAACGTATTAAACCATTTTGCAAGGTCACCGACTTCATCTTGGGTTTTGACTTCGATTCTTCGTGTCAAATCCCCTTCACCTTCAGCAATATCCCTTAGAATATCCACGGTGTTTGTAACCGGTTTTAATATCATTGACACCAGAAAAAATGACAGCAGAACACCCGCTATCAAACAGACCATAGAAATAACCACATTATATGTAGATGTTTTTGACAGAGACTTTTCCAGGGTATTCTTTATCAGTTCTTCGGATTCGACAATTCCGGCAGCAAAATTCTTTGATGCTTTTTTCGTGTTTTCCTCGATCTTGACAGCGACTTTTGTTTGGGCCATTTCAGCCATTTTACCTGCTTCCGCGGTCTGCTCTTTTATCTTTTCCCCGGCTTGAACCCCTTTTTCTTTAAGCTTTATGGGCATCGTCGTCTTTAATTCGTCTATGGCATTATTGAGTTTGGTATTGGAAGTCTTGATATTGTCCTGAATGCCCATCTGAGTTTCCAGCAGCTTTGTAACCACCGTATCGATTTTTTCGGACTGCATGGTCTCGCTATTTTCGAGTTCACGGGAAATGGCATAACGAACCTTATTGGTCACTAGCTTTAATTCTTCGGCCATAACCTTTGATTGTATGTCAAATTCATCAGCAAGCGCTTTGTAAACTTTGTTCTTTTCTCTTTCGGCCTTGCCCTTTATGTCTTCGAAGCCCTTCATAACAAACTCTATCAGCTTATCCTTCCCCTGGGAAGGGTCATCGAGTTTTGCCATAAGTTGGATCAACACGGCGTCTATGGCCTCGTTGTTTTGGTCCTGCATATGTTGAAGCTTCTCTTTTAACTCTTTAATCAACCGTGTAAAACGGCTCAGACTATCCTTGCTGGATGACTGTAAAGAATCGATGTTGAAAACAGACAGATTGGCCAATACATTCTGAGATTTTTTATCAAACTCCATAATTTGATCCATCGATTCGGTGGAGCTGCCAAGAAGGTCGCTAAGTCCTTTTGTGATAATTTCATTTTGCGATTCTAAAGTCGCTGCAACATTCTCTCCGACCTCTTTGATGGCATCATTGGTAACTTCGACAAATTCTTCCTGGTTATTCTGTGCAATTGAAATGATATTATCGATAGCCACAAGTCCGCTTGCTTCTCTGATCCCTTCGTTGGCAAGTTTCGTGAAATTGTTAAATTCCTCGATGCTCGATTGTTGAAGATGTTCAAGTTTTTCGGCAACTCCTTTAAGAACCGTTTTCTTTCCATCATTGGAAAGACGCATTGTTGTAGCCATCATCGAGGCACTAACCAGCATCATCAGAACTAGAATCATCAATACGAATTTGTGTTTTATTTTTAGATTTAGCCGTTTCATTTTAATCTATCCTTTTAACAATTTTCATATAAAAAATTGTCACTCGCCTGCTTTCTTTATTAGATTTAAAGAAAGCAACGCATTTAAGTCGACCGATTTTGTAAGAATTTTCATTTTGCTGGCCAGATCCATATAATTTTTTATCTTCTTCTGATCTGGTACAAATTGATCGAATTTTAATTCTCCTTTATGATTTACGAGGGCTTCGATCACAACGGCTTCGGGAAATTGAAAATATGATGTCTGGATGATAGCTGTCTGTCTGGCGCCGGACTGTTTGACATCATTTTCTATAAATCGACAGCTTTTTACCAGGCTTATGAGCCATTCTTTTGCGCCTTGTTCGTATTTTTCAAGAATTTCGGAACGGATCACAAGGACCGTACCGAGAGTTCCGGTCAGTTTACCTTCCTGCCCCTGAATCTCATGCGCTATATTTTCTCTTTCAGCAATGGTTCCAAACGGCTCAGGAAGATACAGTGCATCCAGTTTTTCAACCTTAAAGTTATCAACGGCCCTGTTAAATGTAACCCCTATGGTTTTGTACTCAAGCCCTTGACGCAGGTTCATGGTGCCAAGAACCTGGCTTAATGTAAGATTTTCATTGGAATCATGTCCCGGCACCCCTATTAAACTTCCGCGAATCGTTTCAAGACCGCCTTTTTTTCTGGCCACCAATCTTGATCCTCCTGAAGAACAAGTGCCGATAATTTTGATTTTGTGTCCTTCGGACGCCATGTCGAGCACTATCGCCAGCGGCAGGGAAGCAACATCGACGGCTCCTACACGCATGGCCGCCTCCAAAGCGGTAAAGGAGTTGTATCTGACCAGTTCGGGCGATATGTTTTGAAAGTTCAAGCGATCGTTTTCATAGGACACGACCAGGGGCGTCTGGGATAAAAGCGGCAGGTACCCGACGCGCAGGGCCGTTTTTTCCTGGACACAGAACACCTCACCGCCACAAACCAGAAAACAACTTAGAAACAGAAACAACATAATGATCTTTTTTTTGAATCGTTCCATGACGATCTCCATTTACAATTGTAGATTTTTTGAATTGACGATTGACGATTGAAGCAATATCTTCTAATCGTCAATCGTCAATTTTTATTTTTAAAGGGGTTCCAGTTGAACAGGATTCTCCTCCCTGGTTCTGGCCACATCTTCACCTTTCTGAACGCTGATAATCTTAAAAAGATCCCATTCGTCTTTGCTCTCTGCAGGCGTTTTGCCCACAGCCACGTACGTCGGATGAATTCCCTGGTGATCCCAATCGCGCCAGTATTCTTCATCGCCCAATAGCGTAAATTTA
>JAFDCA010000586.1 GCA_019313025.1 Deltaproteobacteria bacterium | reverse complement strand
GCTGATTGCAATAAATTATACATCTGTGTCTACTTTTTTTACTTTTCTGCCCATCGGCCATTTAAGGATTTAATTAACTAACTAAAATTATGTTCAAAATTTAAAAAGATGGACTCGCACAAAATTTGCATCTCTTGATTGAGATTAACAGAATACGGATCATAGCGATTAACCCATTCTTTAGGAAGGAGGCAACATGAAAGCTAAAATGATGAAGATTGGGCTTTGGGTATGTTTGCTGCTTTGGCTGCCGTCTAGTATTTGGGCGCAAGAAAAACCGACATCCATGGAAGCCAAGAAGGTGGTCGATTATTACCATCAGGGAAAAGGCCAAGGTGCAATTTTAATGGCCCATAAACTATGCGCCCAAACCTATGAAGAAGGGCCCTTAAAATATGAATGCCGGGAGGAAATTACCGGCGGACAAATTCAAAAAGACCGGGAGGTTTTTTTATGGATGAATTATTTAGTACCTACCGGAGATAAAACAGAAATAATCATTCATTTCAAAAGAAATAACAAAGTACGCAGTGTCTCAAATTTTGAGCTTCCGGGCGCCCTGCGTTACAGAATATGGAAAAAAATACCCACGGATAAAATTGGCGATTGGCAGGTTGACATCATTCAGGAACTGGAAGATACGGATTTAAACTTAGGAGATTTGCAGTATTCTGTAACCGAAGCAAATCAATAAATTTTAAGAAGTTAAAGTTTTCCAAAATGGAAAAAAACGGGACGGGGCTGATTTGGTGCTTGACAATCTGCATTTCAATTTTAGATAGAGTTAAAAGCGTTTCTGGGTTCAAAAAAGCAATAAATCAAACCCGTACTCTATTTTATAAGAACTGGATATGATCTCTGGGCTTTCTGCTTTGCTGCCCACTCAATCCTGGTTTTGACCTCAGTTCGCCGCGGCGGAGTTCGCCAGAACGAATATGGGTCCTCAGTCCTTGAATAACTTTAAGCTTTGAGATATGAGCTCCAGCAGATGCGCTAAGATAGATTTTTCTTGCAATTATTACGATATTTCAAATATTATACTGGCAGTTGTGCGCTTTCCGGAGCTAAATTCCATATCAAAAACTCATTTTGTTTCTCAATTCTTTTTTCCATTCATATGCACTTGTTGAGCGACCTCACAGGTTCTAATTTTCCGTTTCCAATTACATCCAAAAAAGAGGAGAGAAATAAAAAGGAAAAGCACTCCGCTTTTGTTGATTGTATTGAGGTGCAGTTTGTCTATTACAATCCCCGCAGCCAATGCGACCGAGAAAATTTTTAAGCTATTGACACTGAACCTGTTGTTTTCCGAACCCTCTACCTCCCCGAGTTCTGGGGGAGTTGGAAGATTCGATTCAATAGCCAAATTCATCCTGGAGGAAAATATTGATTGTGTTCTATGTCAAGAGGTTGTTGGCGGCAAGCTAGCCAAAGAGCTGGGATTGATTGAAATGCTTAATGGCGCGTTGGAGCTGAAAAGCAAGCTGGGTGACGACTATAAGCTCCGTTATCGTCTGGCAAACGGCATCCCCTTCGTGTTATCAGTGGGAAATGCAATCCTCTGCAAAAGACCCATTGACATTAAGTGGACTGTCGGATGGACCCTCCCTTTTGCATACGAGATTACGTTCAAAAAAATAGACATAAAGCTCAGGCGCAAAATCATGGGTTGCCTACTTGATGTGCCGGATTTCTGGAGACTCCTTCTGTTTAATGTTCACTTGTGTGCCGCCTGCCCAACCGACCAGAGGCAGGCTCAGATCAATAAGGCTTTGAAATTCATAAAGACTGTCCAGTGGTTTGTTCGTTTGTTTTACGGAAATGTTCCTTGTGTTTTTGGTGGAGATTTCAATATCCCGGACGTTCCAAAAGCGTCGCCTGACGCTGCAGCAGATGAGTACAATTTGATCACCGGCGCTGGGTTCATCGATGCCTATGCCGAAACCAATGGATGTGTATTCCAAACTGATTGTTGCATTCCTGATGCTAGTCCATTAACTGTCGAGCCAGGATGTACCTTTGCAGTTGATGACAACCACTTTGAAAATGATCCACTGAAAACAACAAGAATTGATTATTTCTTCCTCCAAGAATTTACGGCTGACGCAGCCTACGTAGTCTTCAATGGGGAGCGGGGGCCATTCGTTTCCGACCATTCTGGGCTCGTTGTTGAAATGTCGCCCTGGGACTGAATCAAAACCATTTCTTGAAGTTGAGCTATCAGCTGCGAGCCCGCGCCAAAGGCGCCCTGTCTTGAACCGTTCTAAATATGCCAATATTTCACCCACGTCCCCTCCTTCCATTAAACGATGAGAGAAACAACGCAAAAAAACACAGACGACCCTTAAATTCTCTAAAGATGATTGACTTTCACTGCAGTTCTGGTATTCGAAATGTTAGACTTCAATTTCAATCCTGATCACCAGCTGATACTTCGCCAGCAACCTGAGTCTTTTCAAACTCTTCTGCAATCGATATATTATTCGTCGCACTCAAAACTGAATTCGATCTTTCCGCAATTGGCTTGAAGTTTCAAAATGACAACCGTTGTTCTTCAATTTGGGGGTATACACGGGACTTTAAAAGTAAGGAGGTGGACCCATGGCTATTTATGTCACCCTGATCAACTATACCCAGAAAGGTGTGGAAAACATGAAAGACAGCCCTAACCGCCTTGACACTGCCAAAGAGCTGTGTAAATCAATGGGTGGTGAAATAAAGGCGTTTTATCTGGCGATGGGCAGATACGATGCGGTGGTGATTTCAGAAGGGCCGGATGATGAAACCGCGATGAAATTCGCTATAACTACCTCAATGGCAGGTGCCATTCGGACTGAAACCTTCAGAGTATTTACGGAAGATGAATACCGGAAAATCATTTCCGAGCTGCCGT
>JAFDCA010000585.1 GCA_019313025.1 Deltaproteobacteria bacterium | reverse complement strand
GCTGATTGCAGCTCATCTTTATGTACATATGTGTTTGCTTTTTTCAGGTAATAAGAAGAGGTAAATACTGACTTGTTGTTCAGTGTTTGTTCGGAAGTCTCTTCAGGAACCTTGTTTCCAACATCTCCGTAGGAATTAAGCAAGCCCATCCGTCCAGAAAATAGAGACAAAACAATCGTCATCAAAATTGCATTGATCGTATTTTTCATTTCAATTCGTTCTTGTGAAAAACAGACAAATTACTTTTAAATTGTTCCATGTTATAGCTGCCATATATTACAGAACGAGAGATTCTATATTTGTCAATAAAGAAGGGATTCGGCTTTCGGTCAACGGTGAACGCTGCGCGGTAGCCGTGTTTTTTTAACAAAGCAATGACAAGATTCTTGGTTTCACCATAAGGGTATGCCAAATATTTACAATCGATATTCAGTTTCTTTTTTATCAGCTTTTTGGGATAATTGATCTCCGTTTCAATGGAGTTTAGATATTCTTTCATTGATTCATTCTTTTTTAGAACTGCCAGATTCCTGTGGCTCTTTGTTTGGCATTGAATATCGAACCCGATTTTTGAAAGAGTTTCGATTTGTTTCCAGCTCATGGCTTTCCCACCACCTATAAAATCAGTGTAAATAAAAAAGGTTGCGGTAAAACCATATTTTATTAATATGGGAAGCGCGATATCAAAGATAGAACCCCATGCGTCGTCAAATGTTATGACAATCGATTTTTTTGGGAGTTGTTCCTTGTAATCGATAAAATCTAATAATTGATCCACCGAAATAACATGATAGCCGTTTTGCTTCAGGTATTTCATCTGGGCGTCAAAGTCGTCCTTGCCCACAGCTGTTTTATCAGACTTTTTTTTTGAAAAATTGTGGTAGACCAATACTGGAACCGTTTGATAACCTTCGGCTTTCAGACCGCCCTTGTTAAATGGTGATAATGGAATAATCAATTCTTGGCCCGGGAGAAGCGTTGTCATACGGTTAAATTCGGCAATCAGCCAACCTTTGTTCGGGTCTTTCAAATAGTAGGCGGCAAGGGAAGAGAATGTGTCTTTTGGGGTTGTCTTTACGATGACAAAATCATTAGAAATATGGGCCTGATGGGTGTTGTGGAAAATCGATCCATTTATTGCACAGGCCCCAAGGAATAAACAAAATAAAAGAAAGATATTTATTAAAACAGTTTTTTTTAAGTTTAAAGTCTCAGGCATCATGGTTCTCCCGTATGCCCAGCAGCCTGAAGGTTTCCACGGGTTCCGATTTACCTTTTATATATTGTGGAGGAAGCGGCTCTACTTTAAGCATCTTTTTAAGATGGCGGAAAACACTTTTACTGATAATTATTTCACCGGGGTTGGCCAACCGGTATAGATGTGCAGCCAGGTTTACGCTGTCACCAATAACGGTGTATTCCATTCTATTTTGTGATCCGATATTGCCTGACACGACGACACCTGAATTTATCCCAATCCCTACAGATTGAAGGAGGTCGTTTCCATTTTCGTGTTTTTCAAGAAACGCTTTTTGCATATCAGTGGCAGCTTTTACAGCTCTCAACGCGTGGTTTTCATGATAGACCGGAACGCCAAAAACACCCAAAACCGCATCACCGATAAACTTGTCAACATACCCGCCATAATCCTGGATTGCCTGGGTGGCAATTTCAAAGTATTGATTTAGCTTTTCAACAATTTCTTCAGGCTCTTTAACCTCGGAATATGATGAAAATCCTCTGATATCGATGAAAATAATCGTGGCTTCACTTCTATGGCCTTTTAACCAGACACTTTCAGGATTGGCCATGATCATCTCTAGGACTTCGGAACCGATATACTTTCCAAAGGATTTTTGCATAAGTGAGTTCTTCCAGAGCTCTTCACCCATACGATTAAATGCAGTAGACAAATTCCCGAGTTCATCATTTCTTGCCAGGATGATTTTATGTTGATAATTCCCAGAGCCGATTTCCCTGGTTGCCTGAACGAGGTTGGAAATAGGCCGTGAAAAATGGAATCCGAGAAAAACAGCAACACCACTGCCCAAAATAATAATGAAAAGGGTTATTCCAATAATTGTAAGTTGTGCTCTATGGATCAATTTTTCAATAAAATCAATGGAAATCCCAACATGGACTTCACCAAGCTCTTTTTTATTAAATAATATAGGGCGAGTTAAATTTAAAACATGCTTACCCGATTCTGAAAAGTAATTAAAGTAGGTAACGTCTTCTTCTTTTCTTATATTGGTAATGTTTGCAAATTTATTAAAAGTTTTCCCGATTTTGTTAATATCTGTATGTGCTTTAATCGTCTGGTTGTGGTCAATGATAATTGCATAAAGAAGTCCTTCAACATGAGTGGCGTCTTTTATTAATGTGTTAAGTCTTAAAATATTGTCTTCAAGAAGCGGAATAGACGCATTACCGCTAAAATAGTTAAGGCTGACCTTGCCGATTTTTAAGGTTTGGTTGTAAAGCATTTCCCTTTGCTGGCTCAAAATAAAAGAACTCATTACAAAAATAGTGATGATAGTAATGACCATGGTTGCGGTAAAAAACTGTAGCCATATGGGAATACGCGGTGGAGGGAGCCCTTCAACAAAGCTTTCGCGTTTTTTTTTGACAAGACCTCTGATGTCGTCGGTCAGTGTGTTAACTGAAATTTGATATTCATCGTTAACCGCTTTTACCAGATCTTCTTCTAATGCGTAGCCAAGTTCAACAATGATTTGCCCCAAGCGAACGGCCTTGCCAAAAGTATAGAGTTTATCTTTTTGTACTTTGAGGGCATTCTGGAGTTGTTCTTCGGTTATTAAACCTCTTTTTCTTAAAATCGTCCCGATGGTTTTACTGTAGTTGTCGGTAGATTTGTGCAACAATCGATGGATTCTCGATTGTAAAAAATTCTGAGTAGACAACGGCTTCATAAGCGTAGATTTCAACACCGTAAAAATAATTAGGGTAAAGTCCGATAATCCGGACCTAATTTACTATCTAATGTACTTATGTAAAAGTTTGAATAAGTAATTTTCTTGTTCTTTTAAATCTAGAAATCGATAGTTATATCGCCAGACGTATTCTCCGAGGTACAGATGCAAACGTGACGGTCTAATACCACCTTTAGCGGCAAGTTTACGTTTAAGGTAACCCCAGAAGCCTTCCAGGCCATTAATGTGGTTACCGTTCGTCACATAGCTGTCTTTGCTATGCTTTACCAAGCGATGGACATACCCTTTGGCAGCAATTCCGGTGTATCCGCGCCAGGTATCTGAAAAAACAGTCGAGCCTTTCTTAACCTGCTTGAGAATCCTTGGCTGCAGCTGTTTTGCCTCAACGCTGTCGATTAACTCGGCCCAGACTTTACCATTACGGCAAAGGATACCGAAAACAGCCTGTTTTTTCGTGCCTCTACCGCGTTTGGCTTTGGATAAATTACGTTTAACAGAAAGCCGTTTGTTTTTCCACTGGCCACCGAGATAGGTTTCGTCAACCTCAACGGTGCCATCGAAAACCTCAGGAAGATCCTGGGTCATGGCAACTCTTAGCAGAGTCAAAATTTTTAGCAACATATACTTCGATATATCGACTCTGCTGAGAATGATATTGGTTGAATGCTCAAGTAAAAATTCTTGGACAACTTGTCTCAACTTAGCCTTTGAAATCCGAACTAGTTGTCTTGAATCACTAAAAGTTTTCCTACACCTAGTACATCGGAAACGGCCATCTTTAAGTGACCAGAATCTGTTATGTGAGCATTTTGGGCAAATCCGCTTCATACCTGCTTCTATTAGCATTGCAGGTCCGGATTTTCAAACTTTACCCATAATTAATTAATTGGTATATTTTAGATAGTTATAATTATCTGACTCCGGCAAACATGTCAACAACTCAAGTCTTGAAGTTTAATATTTCAAATAAATACAATAACATAGTGACATTAAGCAGGTTTTTTAAATGAACCTATTTCTTTGGGTCAAACATCGTACGGCATTGAAATACAAAAATATTTCCCAAATAAAAAATGTGCGAATATCTTTTTTCGCATCTTTTTGGTATCTCAATTGTATTAACTGCTTATCCCTGCATAATGTTCATATCTAAACCATATAACTTAAATAAATTGTTTTCACCCACTAAAATCTCATAAAGTTACTGGAAAATAAGGCACAAAGCCCAGGCTTATATCGTCAATTATCGGCAAAAACCGTCTCAAAATTACTTCAATTGTCAAAAAATCATCGGACGACGTCAAAGAAGTGACGAATTACAAAAAAAGCGAACCATATATTATTTTATATCGGATTTAATTACCAAATAGTTTAAAAACAAGTTTTGCAAAGATTGGAAACAGAATGAAAACAGACAGGTCGGAATCGTCAAACACCTTGGTATCACAATGGAATCCACAATATCTGCTCCTCTTCATCAAATGGGTATCTACCGGATATAAGTCTTCGTATTTCACGGTTTTCACTTAATTTTATTGCCAAATAGAAATGAATGGCACGCATTTTGAAATCCCTGAAAGCGGAAAGATGCGATGCGTGTTCCTGAAATTCATGATCCTTTTTAAAAAACAGGTTAATTGATCAAAAAATTGAGAGAAAGCAATGAGAAAGAACAAGAAAAAACAGACCCGAAAAAATGTTCGACCCGGCAAAGATGTCGTCGCTTCCAATGCGGAAAGTTTAAATAAGAAACTGTTGAAAATTTTAGAGCAGGGGATCACGGAACTAACGCTGGATTTTATAAATGTAAAATCTATTGATCCTTTGGGCTTAAGCGTTATTGCTGCAACTCACAATGCGATGAACAATACCGGAGCGAAGCTTTTTCTTAAAAATGTTCCGAATGAAATAAATACACTTTTCGAAGCTCTTGGACTGAACAAGCATTTTGAAATGGAACAGATGAACCGAAACCAAAACGCTTAGTCAATGAACAACTTCTACAAAATTATATATTTCATTCAATGATGTTACTTTCTTAATCGGGAGGGTTTAAATGAGCATTCAGTTTGATGAAACCATGCAGATATTTATAGATGAATCGTTGGAACATCTGGCGGATATTCAGAATGATTTGCTGGCCATTGAATCTGCTGGCGCCGATCTCGACGAAAACCTGATAAACAAGGTATATCGCGCCGCGCATTCCATAAAAGGTGGCGCTGGTTTTATGGGGCTTACCAACATCAAAAACCTTACTCACGAAATGGAAAATATTTTGGGAAAAATTCGAAGCCGTGAAATGGTTCCCAATGCAGAAATCATCAACATACTTTTACTGGCCTCAGATACACTCACAGATCTTATAAACAATATTACACAAAGCAACGATATTGATATTTCAAATCATATAGAATCACTGTTATCGATTACGAAAGGATTGCCCGAAAAAAATGAAGAGGAAGTGGAAACCCAAACTGCTAAGTTAGATGGTTACTCGCTAGCTGATCTTATTTCACTGCCTGATCAAATGGCCGGTTTTGGGATTACCGAAGGTATGATTACAGAAGGCAGGAAAGGCGGAAAGAATATCTACATGATTGGATTTGATTTGATTCAAGATATTCATTTGAAAAACAAAATACTTTCCGATCTCATCAATGATATGCAATCTTCCGGTATTATTCTCGATAAACAGATCGATATCGATGCTGTTGGTTTGCTCCAAGAAAAAGAACTTCCGAACCGATTCCCATTTATTGTTTTATTTTCAACCCTTGTAGGTCCGGAAGATATTAACTTGATTTTTGAAATAAATGAAGAACAGATCTTCGAGCTGACCGATGACCTTCAATTCAAATCCATATCAGAAAATGCTGATCCTGAACCGGATGTGTTGGAGTCTGAACAGCCATTAAAAGATGAACATGGAGGCAATGATTTTTTGAATACGACAAGTGAGATTCAGGAAGAAACAGCTGTGGAATGTTATAATGAAGAGGAACCGGAAAAAGAGAATAGCAATGATATAAAAGTCGAAGATACAAAAACCTGTATGGGTACTTCCGACGCCAGTTTAAGGGTAAACGTCAGCCTCTTGGACACGCTCATGAATCTGGCCGGAGAGCTAGTGCTGAGCAGAAACCAGCTTCTCCAGTCCATATCTTCCGGTGATCCAAGAGCAGCGGAAACGTCGGGCCAGAGAATAGATCTGATTACATCCGAACTTCAGGAAGCCATCATGTTAACCCGGATGCAGAATATTGGAATGGTATTTAATAAATTTCCACGTGTTGTTCGAGACCTGGCAGGAAACTTGGGAAAGAAAATAGAATTATCATTAAAGGGGAAAGAAGTTGAACTGGATAAAACCATTATTGAAGCTATCGGTGATCCTTTGACCCACCTGGTTCGAAATTCCGTGGATCACGGAATTGAACTGCCGGAAGATCGAAAAAAAGCTGGAAAAAAGACTACGGGACAAATTTTCTTAAAAGCCTACCATGAAGCAGGACAGGTCAACATCGAAATTTCAGACGACGGTAAGGGGCTGGATGGTCGGAAACTGGCAGCAACTGCGGTGGAAAAGGGATTGATCTCAGAAGATCAGGCAAGAATGATGTCTGATAAAGAAAAAGTAAACCTTATCTTTATGCCCGGTTTTTTTTTTTTTTTTAAAGTGACGGATGTGTCGGGACGCGGCGTGGGTATGGATGTTGTCAAGACCAATCTGGACAGACTCGGTGGCGTGATCGATATCGACTCAAAACTTGGAGAGGGGACAACAATCCGAATAAAACTGCCGTTGACGCTTGCCATCATACCCAGCCAGATCATCGTTGCAGGGGGTGATCGCTATGCCATTCCCCAGGTGAATTTGGAAGAGCTTTTGAGAATACCCGCTAGTCAGGTAAAAGACAGAGTAGAAATTGTTGGAGACGCAGAAGTGGTCAGGCTGCGTGGTAAACTTTTGCCGTTAATAAAGTTGGCCGACGTCATCGGGATTGAATCGACATATTTTGATTATAAAGATGGAAGCTCAAAAACGGATAGACGCCGAAACATCTCCGATCGAAGATCCAAAAAAAGTCCCTATTTTAAGGAAGATTTTACTGCTACTGAGACCTCAAAGCCAAGAGCTGATAAAAAGGAAGAACTTGAAAAAATAACAAAAGAAGTAAAACGGAATCCAAAAGACAGACGTTATCATGCATCAAGTGCCCTGAATATCGTTGTTGTTTCCACGGGCGCAATGAAATACGGACTCGTGGTCGATGAACTGAATGATTCCGAAGAAATCGTTGTCAAACCGCTGGGTCGCCATCTAAAGGTTTGCAAGGAATATGCGGGTGCAACCATTATGGGTGACGGCCGGGTTGCACTAATTCTTGATGTTGCAAATCTCGCAAATATGTATGGTTTAACTTCAGTTGAAGGGTCCGACAGAGCTGCCGAAGTGGCCGGGGAAAATGATAAAAAGAATATGAGCAGTAAAGAAAAGCAATCGATACTGATATTCAGGGGCGCGGATGAGGAACAGTTTGCCATCCCGATTAATCACGTCGAGCGTATTGAAAAAATAAAACATACAAGCATCGAGGAAGTTGGCGGTCGAAAAGTGATGAAATATCGCGGGGGAAGTCTCGCGCTTTTTACCATAGACCAGGTTGCCAAAGTCAAACCTATGGCTAAAAAAGAGGATCTTTTGGTAATTGTGGTTAATATCGCTGACAAAGAAGTCGGTATTATGGCAGTAGGCCCGGTTGATGCAAAAGAAATCTCTGTAGAAGTCGATGACGAAACGTTAAAGCAAAAGGGCATTTTGGGATCTGCCATCATTGGTGATCACACAACTTTACTTGTGGATGTATATGGTTTGGTGAACACTTTAAATCCGGAGTGGTTTCCTGACAGGAAAACGATTCATACTGATGAGGGAAAAAGTGTTACAATTCTTTATGCTGAGGATTCAAACTTTTTCCGAAATCAGGTAAAGGGATTTATGGAAGAAGAAGGCTACAACGTTATCGAAGCCGAAGATGGAATCGTAGCATGGGATCGTCTTTTGGACCATTCTGAAGAGGTTGCTCTTGTCGTAACGGATATAGAGATGCCCAATCTTGACGGTTACGAACTTTCAGAAAAAATAAAAAAAGACAAACGATTTTCTGAATTGCCGATTATTGCGCTGACCACCATGGCCGGCGAAGAGGATATCGCAAGGGGACAAGCAGTTGGTATTGATGACTATCAAATCAAGTTGGATAGAGAAAAGCTAATGAATAGCGTTCATAATTTTCTCAATAGCAATATATAATTGGTTATGTATTTCTGGGTACTTGATTGGCGACAAAAATATAATGAGAAACAGATCGACGAGAACACAAATAATCGTTTTTAAAAAAATACCGGTGGCGATCTTAGGGGAATAAGAAAAGATAAAAACAGTAATACCTTTAAATATCAATAAGAAAAGAGGATAAAAGTATGAATATTAGTAAAAAGGTTATTGTTTTTTCACTGTCAGGGTTGTTGTTGATGGGAATCATCAGCTTGATACTGTCGATTCATTCTTTGGGTAAAAGAGGCGAAGAAGAAATTGCATCCGTAAAGGCAATGATGGTGGCTGAAAAAAAAGAAAAGCTGAAAGATCTTGTAAAGAACACCTACGCGATTATGCAATCCAACTACAACGCGGCACATGATTCACAAAAGGTCGCCGAAGCCTACAAAGAAAAACTTAAAAATATCGTAGATATTACCTACAATGCCATACAAAGCATCTATCATCGATCTGATTTAACGGCCGATCAGAAAAAACAATCGGCATTAGATACTATCAAAGATATGCGTTACGACAAGAATGGTTACATATGGATCAACGACATGCATCCGAAGATGGTCATGCATCCCATCAAGCCTTCTTTAAACGGCCAGGATCTGTCTGATTTTAAAGATCCCAACGGGAAGCATCTTTTTAATGAATTTGTAAAAGTATGCCG
>JAFDCA010000584.1 GCA_019313025.1 Deltaproteobacteria bacterium | reverse complement strand
TATCGTTTCCACCTCGCTGGCCATGAAGATAATGGTATTGGTCCTTTCATCGGCCACAAACTTGGTGTCCGATAAAGCGCTTTGTGCTCTAGATCTTTTTCTTTCCTGAAAGATAGAATCAAGGATCTTAACAAATTTTGTGGCCTCAGCATACTCGAGTGGAATGACGGAAAGCTCCTGTCCCATGCCAGCCACATCAATGGCTTTTAGGATTCGAAGCAATCGTTTTATGTTTGAATATACATCTGTTATAATTATCATATTTGTTGGCGGGTAATCCAGTATGACACTGCTTTTGGAGACCAGTGGAGCGAATAACTTTTTTATTTCAGATGAACTTGCAAATTTTAAGGGTATCAATTGAGTGACCACACGATCTTCCGGCGAGGCGGCCTCTTCTTTAAGCCGCGTTTCAATGTTTTTTGATCGTGCATCAGGAGATGGAACGATTTTGGTCACTTGTCCGGATCTTATGGTGGTAAATCCATGGACTTCCAGAACTGATTCAAACACTTTGTATGCTTCTTTGACAGAAATTTTGCTGGGTGAAATTATCGTTACTTTTCCACGCACACGTTGATCAACAACAAAATTTCTTGAGGTCAACTCACTGATAAATTTAATAAAAACATTAATATCCACATTGTTGAAATCTATTGAAATGAAGCGTTCCGAACCTTGCTCCTCTTGTGTCACTTTTTTGTCATCTGATGGTTTGGCGGTCTTTCCTGAGTTTTTTGCCTGAGCACCCATTGACAGATTCAATGTCAATATCAGCACAATGAAGGTAAATATGTATCTTATAATGTTTGAACCGCGATCGTATGATTTCATCATTGATGATTCTTCAGGGGGTTATTATTAAAATCGAATTTGAATTGCTTAAAGATTGAGGTTCCATAACAAATTAGTTAAATTAGAATCATGTTGTTCTCAGCCTGAACTCAACTGTCCGTCAAAACTACAAAAATTAGCCGCCTGAAATGTATCCCATAAGACAAAAAACAAAATGAATTCGAAATTTTGCGAATTCATCAAAAATACATTTAAATACCAATATTAATAAATTGTAAACAACCTTTTTAATATATCATATATTTATCGTTTATTCAATATGATAGTCAATGTTTTTGAGCCGACCCCTTCGTTTTATCTGAAGCTGGACTTTGGAGGATGACTGCAAGCTTTGATAAAATTTTAAAGCATCATCAACAGATTCGATATCTTTACCGTCCACACCCATGATGATATCCCCGCTTTTCAAACCCATTTTATAAAAAATGGAGTTTGGTCTGATACCTGTCAAACGGAAACCGTCAGGTTTACCATTTTTAAAATTGGGTCGTATCCTTATCTGTTTCATAAGGGTATTGACATCTTTAATGGCTGTATCTATCTGGGAACGGTTTACGGTGATATTCTGAGAACTTGCAGTATCCAAATTCGTAGCCGGTTTTCCAATTTCTTGACCACCGCTAACCTTCTCTATCCCTAATATTTCATCTTTACCGTTAACATTCAGCACCACCTTTTCTCTTAAGATTATCTTAATCGTTGCATTTTGGATGGTGTCCCCGATTCTGTAAAGATCCTGTTTCTTTAAAGCAGTATCTTCAATGACGGCATAGGCTTCTTTTTTATCACCCGTAATGGTCCCCAACAGGTTTAACTTTAGATCCGTGGGCTTAAGGGTTTCTAAATCGAGTTTGTCGGGACCAGCTCCGGTTTCTGTTTTTGTTTTAAACAAATTGCGTTCAATAATCGCTTGGTAATGAGACAGCCCGTGTTGCGTTATACTATTATTTGGGACAAGATGTCTGGATGCTTCTTTTGAAGAAGAACTAACATCGATATTGGCTGTGGCAATTTTATAAAAGATTTTCACCACAAAAAAAACCATGCCAGTAATAAACAGAATATTCAAAATGGCAAGATATCGTTTCATGATCTCAATTTAATTGAATTAAAAAAATTGAATTTATCATCCGCAAAGTCATGATTAGTCCAGAAAAAAACGGGGTTCGTCCAATGTACCATAAATTCGGATTCGGACCACTCTTTTGCTAAATATTTCTTCAGGCAATAAATGTGTCGGAAGCTCTTTTCCCAGTTCTGAAAGAAATTCTTGGTTTGGTTTGATGATGCCTAAAAGTCTTAAATAACTTTGTCCAAAAGGTTCCTTTAAATTAACAAGACCGGACACGTTACCATCCAGCGGACTTGCCTCAATAAGGCATCTTTTTACTTTAAGCCTTTTATTTTCCAACGTCATTTCAGTTTCAATTTTACTAAAATATATATTTTCGAGCTTGAAAACAGGTGTTAAAAGTTCTATCTCACCGTCTGAAATGATAAAACTTGTCCTTAAATTTCTACCCAATTTTTCGTCATTACGATAGGTGAAGTTTCCTTCAAGTATTCCGGTTAAATTACGTCCAAGAAACTGTTTAACAACAGATATTTCTTTTGCATTAATGTTATTAAATTGACCCTCAATGATAACATTTTGGTCTGGCCTACCTTTAATGAACTCTCCTTTGCCTTCCAAAATCCCTTCAAAGGCTCTTCCCTTGAAAAAAAAAATGATTTTAGAACGGAATAATGACAAAATATTTGGAACAACTTTAATCTGCTCGCTTTCAAGTAATGCATTGTCCATGTGATAAAAGTTTACTTTATATAACTTTAAACCAAGTGGGAAAGCCGGACTTATATGATCAATACGAATGTTTATATCGGAATTAAGTTTGTTGAAACCAGACATTACATAGTTTTTTAATTTTTCTGACGGAAACAGGTAATAAATGAAAAATACGATAGCCACTAAAACATAGATGGAATAAAACAGCCATTTCGGGGTATTCTTCATCATTATTTTTCAACCGTTTCAACCTGCAAAACAGCATCTACAAAACCTTCTTGTTTGCCTGTCTTTGAAATTGAAAGTCTTTTGATGTGTACCATGTTTTTTGATGTTTCGACCATGTGTAAGTAATTGGTCAATTGCTTTAAAGTTAAACCCTTAAACTGCATTTCAACCTGAGAAATTTTGTACGAATTGTTTTTTTGAACAGTTGTTGAAGGCTTCATATATGTTACATATTCTTTTATTCTTGCCTGACCCGTGAGACGATCGAGAAAGGAAAAGAGCGTAAATCCCTGTTCCCTGTTTTCAAAATGTACTTTTGCTAAATTTGTTCTTTTCTCTAAAGCGTTGTATTCGGACTTCAGTGCGATCATTTCCAAAATTTCATTTTCTTTAACCTGAAGTATCCTTTTCAACCGCTTTCTTTTGTCGATTGATGGAAAGACGATCAATCGAATTAAAAGAAACAAGAGGATAGCACCCGATAGGGCATAGACAGCGTATTTCTCTCTTTTGGCCAGTTTTTTTATCATAAATACAGTCTGTTAGTTATAATTTTAAAAACTTGAATCTTAAAATTAAAATGAAGGCATTTTCACGGGCTCGCACTTCGAACGTCTCGCTTGTGTAAGATCCGGAAGGCTTCCATTTTTATATATTCATGATCACAAATTTACCTTAAGTTTGAAACGAACACGATTGTCGGACTTGTCGATGTTAGCAGCGCTAATAATAATTTTTTTAAAAATATCTGCCTGTTCAAGTTTACTCTTTAAACTGTCTACAGAGTTGAAGCTGTCAGTATCCCCTGAAATATTGATACTTTCCGGTCCCATTACAAATCTATTAAGGGTTACATCCATATCTTTGGGTATCGCATTGCTTATTGTGTTCAAAATGTCTATGGCCCTCATCTGATTTTCAGTGTCACCGGGCAACAAAGCATTTTTCTTTGCTTCTAGCATTTTAATTTTCATCTGCTGAACTGGATCAACAATGTTTTTAACCTCCGGAAATGTCGAAGTAAAGATATCTGTTATTTGATGATTAAGTCTCGTCAGCCTTTTTTCCAAAAAGTATGAATCAAGAAAGACATTGAACCAGCCTAATAACAGGACCAGGGCAAAAAAAACACCGGTTTGAATCAGGTTTTTTTTATTTTCCTCCCAGAATTTTTTTAACGCAAAAGGGCCTTTTCTAAAATTAAAGCCTTTTGCGCCTTCAATTTCCATTAATGCCAGTGATAGTGCATTATCCATCAAAAAAGGGACCCATGATGGCGGAGGAGGCTGTTGTTTAAGAATATCTGCGAATCGCAAAATGTCCACCCGTTCAATCGGAAATCCTAATGCCTGCTCCATGTCCTTATCAAACACCAGATCATCAATCCCGCATCCCGTAATAAATCCTCCATCTAGCTTAACATCCAATCCAAGGATATTTTCTAAGGCGTAGAGTGTTCGCAGTATGTTGCCACAGAGCGATTTTAACTTAAAAGAACGGGCGGCCGAACGTATTTCGAAAGACCGTATCAAACAAATCCTGCCGGTTAAAATAACAAATATCGTGCTATTGTTGTTGTTTATATCCACAAAGAGCCAATTTTTATCACTGTCTAAAAAATTGGCAAGTGAAATTGCCGTGGGATAACCACCAACGGTAACAATTTCAGGATTTATATTAAAGGTGGAAAGCGTATCTAAGTAATCTTGAAGTTTAGACTTTTTTACGGCAGCTGTGAGAATGTTGTTGGTATGTGTAAGGTCGGGTATTTCTATTTGGATAAAATCGATGATAAGATCTTCTACCGGCAACGGAAGGGTCGGCTCAAGCTCATAAGGTAATATCTTTTTTACTTTTTTTTGTCCTTTAAACGGAACTTGAATATTTCTGTAAGATACCTCGTCAGCGGGAAAAGAAGCCACGCAGAAAGAATCGGATATATCCATTTTTTGTTCAATGGTTTCAAGTGAAGCGGATAAACCGTTTCTGTCCTCTTCTTTTCGGCCAGATAGCGGAACATGTTCATGGGCTTCTATGACGGTTCCTTTAATACTGCTATTTATAAGAACCGCTGAAACCGCATCAGGTCGAATATCTAATCCCAAAATCTTTCTGCTCATGGCCTTCTCTGTGTTAGAAAAAAGTGTAATTATAGTATGTTATGACTGATATGTCAACCCCTGTTTTCTCTTTGTATTATTTTACGCAAAAATTTTCAAAATTTTTATTCTATTTCCCATCTCAAGATGTTGCACTCCCATTGTCCTGTTTTCGCATTATTTTCTCTTTTTACCACTGCTGTTATTTTTACCTTCATTGCCTTTAGCTTTGCTGTCGATTCTATTCGAAAAAAATCGCTTGAAGTTGTGATAAGATTTGGATCGATTATAGCATCACCGACACCCGGAACGTTTTTATACCAGGCTGGACTTGAAAGGTCATGGATATAAAGAGATTCAGAAGTTTCCATTCGGTATTCATAAATGGCCTGTGCAAGGTCTTCACTTCCAGAAGGCAACATTGCCACAAGGGTCGGCAGATCTGCAGTATTAATATTTACTCTTCCTTCATAGGTAAAAGAATTATTTTGAGATTCGGTCATTCCAAAGACAGTTATATAATCGGAAAGTCCCTGAGACCCTCCTGCTCCCTGAAAAATTTCCGGTGTTACGCCTCTCACAAGAACAAGCTCACCAATATGGGTGAACGGACCATTTTTGCAGGTATATGACGGATCAAGATCTTGATAATAATCTGATTCCGCTCCGTTTAGACCTGTGATGGCATCATCGTCTCCAGAATCAAGCCAATCTTTGATGGAATTGATGATCGTCATCGGCTCCATGTCCTCAAGCGCTTCATTTTTATTTATTAAAAGGTTTAAAAATCGCTCCCACATGGCCCTTTGGGATTCATTGAAGCGATGTCCTTCAGGAAATTGCACAAGACTGTTAAGCTGAATCTTGCCGAGCTCATCATTAATGGTTAACACGATGTTCCCATCTTCAAATGGGATATCATTCAGAATTTCATTAATTTTTTCAGAATCGGCCCAGTCCTCCTGAAGTGAATCGGAACTCGAATTTTTTTTGTCTTTGACCAACATGACCGCTGCAAGATTTACACCTGAGGACGCCATATGCAAAAGTGTCATACGGTCCCTGGTTGTCGCCGCCGAAAAAAGTGCCGACCGCATTTTTTTGTTCATTTCCAGTGACGCTGCAATTAATACCGTAACAATGGACAATGTGACAAGAAGCGCGATTCCGCGGCTGTTTTTCAGAAATTTTATCGCCATGAATTTATGTTTTGAATATTCTTCAAGTTGTCAACGACCACCGACCCTGTCGGTGGCTTAGGCCGTGAGTTAAATTACATTTTTTTTCATAACAGCTATTTTTGCCGTCTGTTTGGAAGATTGGAATGCTGGAATGTTGGGATGTTGAGAACAATAAATAAAACAACTTATAAAATTGTTGAAAAACTCCTTCAAACCTTTGATTCCATTACTCCATTATTCCAATTGGAGCGAAGCCCCAAAGTTTTGTCTTATTCTTTTTTCTTCCGACACATCGGAAGTGTTACCATGGTTTTAAACCACAAAGGACCTGAACTATCAGCCAATTCGAGATGTATATCAATGGACTTCGGTGTTGAATATCCAAAGTCTTCATCGTCGGAATCCCACAAATCATAGGCTGTTCCATCCTGATCGTAATATTTAAATGTCAAAGATTTAACATTTGTACACAATACAGGGTCCCCTGATTTTTCTTCAAATGTTTCATAAGGATACAAGTTGTCTGCTCGCTTCAACACATAATTTCCATCATCTGAAGCCTGAATGTAGTAAATGATTTCCGCAATTCCTTTTTCCATTTTTTCTCCAAAGGAAAGATGGGCCAGTGACGCAAATCGAAGTCTGGGGAAGGAGACCCCCTGAATATCAGAAATTTCGCCAACAATTCGGTAAAGCTCAGGAGGTTCACCCAAAGCCGGTGGTAAATAGCTTGGAGGAAGTGTTAAATGAATCGATTCAAGATCAACAATTATTCGGTTCAAACAGTTTTTTGCCATTTCATAAGATGCGGTTCCCTGATCGGCTGTTTCATTTCCGGACAACAAGGAGCTATATGAGGTAAATATGGTTGTGGCGATGATGGCGAAAATAAAAATGGCAATCATGATCTCAAGCAGCGTAAAACCACGGTTCGCATATCGTAAGGCGAATAATCGACAACGAGAACAGAAAGCAGGCAACAGATGATTTTCATTTAACTTATCAAGCATTACTGACGACCTACTCCCATCTTATTCATTGACAACATCCGGCTTCAAAAGGGATTCAAATCGAGTTAGAGTGTATCATTTAAGCAATTTGTTCAAGTTTATTAACTGAATATTGTTAAAATTTATTTTAAATGACCTAATTTTCCCAACATATAGGAGTATTAAAACACTAATTCTTCAAATATTTGTAAGACCTTAAACTGTAACTAAATTCATCGTTATTTAAAGATATAATAAGGTCAATTTTTTTTAGATGTTTAGCCATATTTTCAAGTGCTGAAGATTCAACATCATCAACAACAACATTCCAACGGTAATCTGGGAATTTATCTCCGAAATCACCTGAATCGTCTCCCATATCTTCCAGGCTTTCTGATTCGATTTCAGCCATTTTAAATTGCGCCAGCATGGGAGCAGTTGCATAAAATCTTGTCTCATTGTTCATGGAAATGGTCTGAGCGTGCATCCTATACACACTGACAAGAACAATGGCGATGATGGAAAGTGCGACCATGATTTCAAGCAGTGTAAAACCTCCTTGAAATCGTGGGCTTCGATCAGCGGTTTCCTTTGCTGTTATTGCTTTTCTCTGGTAGTGACTTACTGCTTTTTTCATGTTGTCTTCTGACCTTTTCCCCCTATTCTCTTCTCATACATTTTGTTCACTTTATTCAATCTCCAAACTCCGCATAACTATTATACAAACGAACCCGGAGTAAAAAGGGTTCGATCAGAAAAGAAAATTTTTCATTATCGTCATTTTCAAGATGAATAATGGCCTTGTCGGAATAACCCTTTTCATTAAAATAAATATCTGCCTGCCCCACCGATATTTTTTTTTGATCTGGATATTCAACATCAAGCAATTTTATATCCTGCGGAAGTATATATCCATTGGATTCGGCAGATTCAATCGCTTCCCGGGCCATTGTTTCATGGGTTATCCACAACATGTTGGAATCAAGACTCACATGAAGAATATATTTTTTCTGCTCTTTGGCGGCCCTTTCTTTTAAATATGGAATTTTCAATAGAATCCATCGTGAGACTTCTTTGGTACTATCTGAAGGCACATAACTCTGAAATCGAGGAATTGCAAAATACAGCATAATGCTGATCAGAGAAATAACGACGATAAGCTCTATTAGCGTGAAACCTTTGGTTTGTTTGAAGCCAGGCATAATGGTTTATTGGCATGTATCATTTAATGAATGCCCAAAAACGTTTTAAATGAAAATCGGTGGTCATAGAAGGAAAGAGAGTGTATTGTGATTATTCAATCTCCCAGCTGTTGATATCTTTGTCTTTGTCTTCACCCCCTGGGACACCGTCTGAACCATATGAAATGATGTCATAATCACCGTGAGCACCGGGAGAAAGATAAATAAACTCATTGCCCCACGGATCTTTAGGTAGTCTTCCTTTCTCAAGATACCCGCCTTTGCGCCAATTCTTTGGCAGCTTCCCTGTCTCGGGCTTCTCAATAAGTGCCTGCAGTCCCTGCTCCGTATCCGGGTACACGCCATTATCAAGCTTATATAAATTTAGGGCTGTTTCAATGCTTTCAATCTGCATTTTTGCTTTAAGTTGTTTTGCCTCTTCAGGACGACCCATGATCCGCGGAATAATAAGCCCTGCAAGAATCCCAAGTATGACAATGACAACCATTAGTTCAATCAGTGTGAATCCACGACAGTCTGCCTTGTTAACAAAAGATATACGATTCATTATTTTTCACCTAATGTAATTGTACTCAAAACAAGTGTTTTTATTTCGGTTATGTAATATTTTTTTTTTTTTATTTTATCTAACAAGCGTGCTCATTTCAAATATCGGCAGGCATATCGAAAGAACAATAAAGCCGACAATAACAGCCATAATTAATATCATAACAGGTTCTAAAAGTGATGTCATGCTCATTATACTATTTTC
>JAFDCA010000583.1 GCA_019313025.1 Deltaproteobacteria bacterium | reverse complement strand
CAATGCCTCTTTTACTCCCGAAAAGGATGTTTGCTGGGCCAGGTCTGCATAAAAAGCGGACGCTTCTTTTTCCTTTTCGATTGCGAATTCGATCAGTACCTCAAACGATTCAAATGTCATAAAATCCTCCTTTGATGTTTTCGCCTTGTAATCCATTGTCTTATATATTCGTCAAATATTTCATTGGGTTAAAAAATGATTAATATAGCTTTTTTAAAACGTTCTCAGGATATAAGTTTTCGGCCATCGCCCTACCATAGATCCGGATCAAAGGGGGTATCGCCATGGAAATTGTATTTTTATTTTACAGTTTGTCTTGAAAGAATCAATCTTTTATTTTAAACAAGCATAATTAATAATTCAAAAACTTACTGGTTGAAGTTGAACATCGGATACATTTCCCGTCATTTCATGAGAGGGACTACGGACAACTTCTACTGTTAAACATACGATCTTTCGATAAAGCACGACTATGAAAGAAGCTATAATTTTTTTCATCATCGCAATATTTGTATTTTTATTCTTTTTTATGATCTTAAATAACAAAAGAAAAGCCAAGAGCAGACGTGAAGTCTACATCTGCAGTCATTGCGAAGAACGGGACTGCATCTGTCACAAACAACCCGATGCGCCGTAACAACTTATTGAAACGCATCATCTTTGTTTAAAAGGGAGGTTTTCGTGAATATCGACCGTATGGTTGTTGGATTTGCCGGCTACATGGTACTCACCAGCTTGATCCTATATGTTTTTTACAGCCACCACTGGTTATGGCTCACCGCTTTTGTCGGTGCCAATATTCTTCAATCGGCCTTTACCACATTTTGCCCTCTTGCAAAATTAATCAAACTTTTGGGCATCAAACCGGGAAACGCCTATACTTAGGGATTTCTTATTTTTTAATGCTTACTCACTGGGCGCATAATAGCATCTTTTTGGAGATGTCACTTTGCCCTGTTTTTTCAGTACGCTGAGGACCTTTGAAACCGCCTTGCTGTCCTCACCGATCATTTTGGCCACGTCTCCGGGTCTTACGGGTTTTCCCGCCTTTTTCATGGCAGTTAGTACTTTTTTCTCCATTCATTTCCTCCTCGAGCATCACTGCGCTTTTTTGATTTATACGTTGAAAAACACAAAAAAGGGTCCAGATTTCAGCCATACATTCAAGAATCGAGTTCTTTTTTCAGCCATTCCTTTATCTCGCCTTCAACAGAGTAAACCCCTTTGGTTTTACCGTTCATTTCAATATACCGATTCTTCAACACTTCCGGAATTTCAATTTTTGCCAATTCCTTCGCTTCCTCGGAGTTTCTCCGTATAAGATAGATAATGGGCCTATCTTTCCAAGTGTTGACCACAAAATAATGCGCGGTATCATCCTTGGACCGGATTACATAGTTGCCGCCGGCCCAGTTGTTTCCCCATTCAAGATACAGCCGGACCGCTTCTTCCGGCGTCATGTCCCAGTCTATGGCATCAATAAGGTGTTGATCCTTTTTGATATCGTCTAATTTCATCATGTTATTCCTCCAATGAAAATTTTTACCATTTTTCAGCAAAGTAAAAAGCAATTAATGTGCCACAAAAGTTTTAAATCGTTTAACAATGAACGCTCGATGACAAATATAAAGGAATTATTTAGGTGCCTTGTATATGTCCGTACAAACCTTTTATCGTATGCTTAAGAAATTATCATAAAATCGATCTTTGATATCCTATGATAAATAGCCACTTATGTTGGTTTAGTGACAGCATATCAAAATTCAACACCATTGTTGCATTGAATCAGGAATCAACGGTTAACGGCGATCTAACACTGAATGTTACATCCACCAATCCATTGAACGAAGGATAATAACGTCGTATTATGAGACAGATTTGTATCATAATGACAATGAAACACCTTGGTGAGACATATCAGCAATCAAAGGCTTGACATACGCATGAAACGATAAATGGTAATACCTTGACGCAAAGACAGGTTACGTGCTAATGAGAAGCGGCCTTGAGAGCCAAATACCTTGGCCAATGTTCTTAATATCATAGGATGAATCAAGATTTGGATGCAAAGATGACGCAACCCACCCGCCCCCACACCGGTCTTTCTAAAATAAAACTTTTCTGGGCGCTCTCCAGAACGCCCCATGGAATCCTTGACATGGCCACCCCTGCATTGGGTGCGCTGCTCTGGCTTGGCCGTTTCCCCTCTTTTGAAGTGATCTTAATCGGACTGATTACCACGTTTGCGGGATATACCGCCGTGTATGCCCTTAACGATGTTATCGATTATCGCGTAGATAAAGAAAAGTTAAGGCTATGTGGAAATTTCGATATCGGGTGTGATCTGGATGCCTCCATGGTTCGGCATCCCATGGCCCAGGGATATCTGAGTTTTAAAGAAGGGCTGATCTGGACGGTGGGCTGGTCAATTGTGGCGATATGGGGCGCTTACTACTTAAATCCGGTCTGTATTTTAATTTTTGTCATCGGTTGTTCTCTGGAAACGGTTTACTGTCTTCTGCTCAAAGTCACTCATCTCAGAACTCTGGTCAGTGGCGGTGTTAAGACAGCCGGAGCCATAGCCGGTGTATTTGCCGTGGATCCGAACCCTTCACCGATATTTCTGTCCATTCTTTTTCTGTGGTTGTTTTTATGGGAGATCGGCGGCCAGAATGTTCCAAATGACTGGACCGACATTGAGGAAGATCGGCGCCTTAACGCCAAGACCATCCCGGTTCGACTGGGCATAGACTCGGCCAATACAATTATTATGGGATCTTTGACTGCATCGCTAATTCTTTCCATTGCTGTGTTTTTCAGCTCTCCCATTCCTTTCGAATTTCCGTTTTTGGTTGCCCTCGTATCAACAGGACTTTTCTTTTTTGTCCTGCCCGCCTGGCTTCTCTTTCAAACAAAAAAACCACAGTATGCCATGGTGCTTTTCAACATGGCCAGCATTTATCCTCCAGTATTGCTTGTTATCGTCATTTTTAGAATACTGACAGGATGAACTTGCGCGTTGATATCGGCAACTCACGATTTAACCGTCAAATTTAATCATCAACCCCCCAGTTCAGCGGAACGTCTATCTGTCAACGGCTATCATATATCTTTTTTATCAGTTCCCCACCATGGT
>JAFDCA010000582.1 GCA_019313025.1 Deltaproteobacteria bacterium | reverse complement strand
TTGAAAAATTCCGTATCAACAAGTGGGCAACCTGGAGCGTGAGCAATTTTTTGAACGCGGGGCTTACCCTTGAGGAGTCAGGCTCATATTCATAAGTTGCAACATTCTGGTTGGCAAATGAGAGTTCGGCGCCAAAAAGAACCACCCACCAGCTGACCTGTACCCACATTAAAAACAGCGGCAGGGCGGCAAAGCTTCCGTAGATGGCGTTATATCTGGCGGTCCCGACTTGAAAGCTGATATATCCCCATTGGACAATTTGAAAAATGGTTCCGGCCACAATACCGGCCACAATACCGGCTTTTAGGTTTACTTTGGTATTCGGCATCAGGATGTAGATAACCGAAAAGAGGATCCAGACGAGCACATAGGGGATCAGCTTGAAACTCAAGAAGATCAGCGGGCTGATCATTCCCAGCAGTTCGATTTTATTGGTCAACTGGGTAACCTGGGTGGTGATGAACACCGTTGCACTGCTGGACACAATAATCAGCAGTGGACTTAATATCATGACGGCCAGATAATCGCTGAATTTTCTGCCCCAGGTCCTGTTTTGTTTGATCTCCCAGATATCGTTCAGTGAAGTTTCGATATAACTGAGAACTTTTATTACGGACCAGAAGAGTACGATCAGGCCGATTCCGGCGATGAGTCCCCCTTTGGTGGCTTCAAGCATCGACTCGGCAAACTCGATTACCTTTGTCAGCACCTCCTGCTGTGCTTCCCCCGGGAATCTCTCGAAAATCTCCTTTCTAAGCAACTTTTCGAACCCGAAGCCCTTGGCAACCCCGAACAACATCGCCGCCACCGGAACGATGGAAAGCAGCGTGTAAAATGTCAGTGAGGATGCCCGGAAAAAACATCTGTCTTCGTCAAAACCACGCAGGGTGAGAATAATAATTCTGAGTTGTTTGATCAGAAAAGATTTACCGAAGGGCAGATCTTCAAGCCGAACGCGCCAGATATCGGCGGTAAAAAACTCGATGGCCCGGGTGATCCACGATTTGATGGCCGGAGTTGAAGGTTTGCTCACGTTATTTACCGGTTATGGGTTTATTTATTCTACTTTGTCATATTTATCTTTGCTTCAGCCCCTTATTATAACCGACTGATAAGGATATAGACCGCTATTTGCTGCTCTCCAACACCGAGTAAGCCTTCATAAACATCGGAAACCCGACGGTCGGAATCAACAGTAGCAGCGCATGTTTAATTTCCGCATCGGTTACCCCGGCGGCTTGTGCTTTTTTGATGTGAGTTGCCAGAGCGCGCTTGTGGTTGCAGGCCGCTGAGATGGCAATCTTAATCAACCAGCGAGAATTTTCCTCCAGCGGTCCGACCTTTTCGTGAATTTCCTTCCCTAGCGCTTCATACCTGTTATAAACTTCGGGAAACTCCTCTTTGAAACCAGTAAAAATTTGGTGCATATCTTCCATGGCGATCCCCTTTCCGTTAGGCGCTTAGCGGGGTTTATCCAACAACATATTGTAAAGGACGTAAGGTTCTATGTTTCAGCAATTAAAAAATTACAAATAGCAAATCACAAATACCAAACAGATCGCAATGACCGAAATTGCAAATTCAAAACAATTGGCTTATGATCTTATTCACGGTATTTTTCCGCGCTGGAAGCAAATAATTTACTTTGGGGCAACAAACGGGTTTCTACTATCATCTCCTCGGCCTCATCTTGAGAGACGGTTTCAATCGTTTGAGGACCCAATTTTTCTTCAACAACGGCCCTCTGGAAATCAGACAAAAAAAAGATCACTTCCGGCTCCGCCAAATTGGTCACCTCAAGCCGGCTTTTTTCGAATGTAATAATTTCGGTCGTATCCCGGCTTGCCTTGACGATAAAATCAGCATCACGGGTCTGAACAAAGGTCGTATTTGTCTGAATCTTAAACTCATGGGAGAATAATTCCGCCGGTTCCTTCACCTGAAACCGACCTTCTCCGTGTTTTAACGACAGGAAAGACACGCTGGTTTTTCTGGCAGAATTATGGTTGCATTGGAGGATCGTAAGGGTTGTCTCCGGTACCAATGAAAAAATGGTACCATCAAGGAGCCGGCATAAGATCCGGCCATTGTTCCGGGTACTGATCGTGTCGCCATTATAGAGGGGCAGACCGGTTTTGGCCTGGTACCCCACAGTCGGCTCACGATGGAAAACAATCGTTTCTCCCCGCACAGCTTGGATTTTTCCCACCGGCAACCCGCTGCCGCTTTGAAAAAATTCCTCGACAAGGGCGTCCGCAGGCAGCGACTTCTCTGAAATGATCATTTCAGCAAAGGACGGTTGCCCGAAGAAAAATAACAACGAAAATAAGCACAAAATACATATGGGATGCTTTCTTAATGCCTGCATATGGGGCTCCTGACCCGGATGAGCCGGAAATACGAAATAAGTTCAAATTACTGAAGGATATCTGAGTGTAACAAGATCTTAAAGCATTGTAAAGCGAGGTTTTAGAAAAGGAAAGCCGAACATCATCCAAAAATTCATCCATATTTGCATGTACAACGAAAGAAGGTTGAAATTGGCGTATTATTTTTATTTGGGATGATGATGACCGTGGGGAGGCAGATGGCTTTTGCCTTGATAATCATATATACAAATGAGGTGTAAAATGATATTCACCAAACATCAGCCCGTCAGCGTTGGTGAAATGATTACTGAGGAATTTATGGACACACCTTTAAAGCAAAAATCATCGATCGAAGAAATAAGAAAGAGATTTGATGATGATGTTGAACGGTTCTCAAATATACCTAAGGTTATCCTGCAAATTCGATTATCGCGTTGCGAAGCTGCTTTGGTAGGTTTCTATGCTTGATGATGCAATTCATTAAAAGACCCTTTCGATACTCAACCAAATTACAGGAAGCCGGACGTATTTGCGGACTGGACTTAGCACATCTGCAGCAATGTGTTTACATGCTTTCCGTAGCTATTAAAGACTACGATGTAGTCACGTGGCTCTCAGATTTAGGACTTGGTTACAGTCAACTGCACCTTCTTGGATATATGATTTCTGATACAGAAGACGAGCACCGAATTTGGGAGGCAGTTTGCGCCAATCTCGCTCAGCGCAAGTTAGCCTTGGCTCTCTTTTTGAAAACGATTCTTCCCATTGAGGCCATGGTCTCACTCAACGTGGAACGGGCTGAAATCATAAAAAATAAGTGGCATGGGGCAATTCAGGCAAGACCAAAGTCCTTCATTAGATTTACCGAGAGAATATGCGGCAGCGTTTATGAGAACGAAAAGAACATTGTTAAACAAGCATTAAATCTTAAAGAAAAGGAGGGTCGCAAGAAGACAAATGACCGAAGAAATTTTCAATAAGATTGCAAGCGAAGTAGCCACAGGGAGCGGCGAAAAAGTCGAAGAATTGACGAAAAAATGCGCTAAAAAAGGCTTCTTAGAGTTAGCAGTCATTCAGAATGGTCTATTACCTGGTTTCAGTATGATTCGGCAACAATTTGAAGAGGAAGATTTACCTTACAGCGAAATTGTTGATGGGTTAATGAGGTTTGCGGCCGGAGTTAAGGCTTTGGGAATCTCTCGCAAAGAACTTAAGAATTTAGCTGTTGATGTTGAAAATCGTCAGGAAACGATTTATGAGGTTACCGCAAAGGCCTTAAGCGATCTTTGGGAAGTTGCCGGATTCACTGAACGAACTCGTGAAGTTGAGACAAAGGACAAAGCCGGAATATGGGGTACCTATAAAATTTTTAGTGAAGAAAAAGATGATCTTACATTTGAAGCACACTACTGCCCCCACAGATGGATAAGAATCAAAATCTGGTAGACGCGATGCAACAGGCGATGAGTGCTTTGAGCGCAGGTATCTATCAACAGGAAGTGGTGGAGGTTTTAGATCAGATCGGTGACGAGTTTACCAAACCCATTCAGCAGCTTTGCGGACAGCAGAAGGATGCTACTGCATCTCCAGTTCCAATCAAGTTTATCGTTCAAGTCTGTGAAGGTTCCGCGGGTTTTAGGGTCGGCAGGTGACCTTTTTGTTCGAGATAAATGAATAAAATGGGGAAACAGATAAATTCTGAGTGGATTGAGAGATACAAATATTTGGAATCTAACAGGACGGAAGCACCAGACGCCGTGTAATCGCGCAGTTTCTCGTAAAGGCTTGGAAGCCTTATGGAGTCCACGACAGCGCTGCCGGGCACAGCCGGATTGGCAGCCGTCAACGGTGCTATCATGCAAATGGCCTGCACCCTGGCCAAAGAGCTCGCACCCCTGCACGTTAACGCAATCTCAGCGGGCATGGTTGATACACCGGCTTATGACTGGATGAATGCGGCACAAAAACAAGCCATGTTTGAGCAGACCGGCAACAATTTGCCGGTAAAACGAATTGGAAAAAATTAAGCTTGACAACAAAACCTGCTTTGGTTATTCGGATGTGCATTGGTTGCGCAAATGGGCGCTTTATTAGTGCGGGTTGCAGCCGAAATTGTCACCCAATCCACCATCTTCGATTTATCCGCTTTGAAAAGGCAACTTCTTATCTTTCCCATAAAAAAGGAGGTCACACATGAAGTCACTAAAAGCAATTACCGTTGGTTTAGCAGTTATTTTTTTATGCCTGTCGGTTATACCGCTAACCCTTGCCGGTGAGTAGCCGGTGGTTAAAATCGGGT
>JAFDCA010000581.1 GCA_019313025.1 Deltaproteobacteria bacterium | reverse complement strand
TTGGACTTTCCATTACTTACGGAATCGTCCAAAAGCTGGGTGGAGATATTGATGTAAATAGTAAGGAAAACCAAGGAACGAAATTTACAGTTTATCTGCCCAAAAAATCGACATCAAAAATTTAAGTTTTTGGAGGCACATCATGTTGCAATTAAAAATCCTGCTCGTTGATGATGAAAAAGAATTCGTTACAACCCTGGCTGAAAGACTTGAATTGAGAAATATGCATGTTGAGATTGCAACAGATGGAGAAATGGCATTGAGCATGATCGAAGCCGATCCGCCCCAGGTTGTGGTTTTGGATGTAATGATGCCGGGTCTCAGCGGGATGGAAGTTTTGGTGAGAATAAAAGCCATTGACCCTAAAATCCAGGTGATTCTCCTCACCGGCCACGGCGCCACCAAAGACGGGATCAAGGGAATGCAGCTTGGCGCGTTTGATTATCTGATAAAACCCGTAGATATTGATGAACTCATTGAAAAACTCAATGAGGCGGCCAAAAATGTTGTTTAAAAGGCCTCTGAAGAAGCTATGTTAAGGAGGGCAAATGGATAAGATAAAAAGCAAAGAAATTCTCTTTTTCGGCAAAATAACTGCGGGAATCACTCATGAAATCAAAAACGTGCTGGCCATCATTCAAGAATCATCGGGTCTTATGGAGGACATTCTTGACATAACGCCGGATGAGACCTTTACTCACAAGGACAAGTTTCACACATCTTTGAAAAGAATCCTCAGCCAAATTGATCGTGGTGTTGATATTACCACCCGTTTGAACAAGTTTGCCCATAGCCCCGATCACAGTCCGGCCAATGTAGATCTTAATGACGTATCAGAGCAGATGGTTTTGCTGGCATCCCGTTTCGCCAGACTTAAAAATGTCGTTCTAAACGCCGATCCTCATGATGCATCCATAACCATTAAAACACACCCTGTTACATTAGAAATGGCGATATTCGAATCAATCGAAATTATATTGAATGCATTAAGTTCCGACGGAACCATAACACTTGTTCCGCGGATCGCTCAAGACAGGTATGTGTTCGGGATTCGTTATGAAGGGACGGTTCCGGCCGAGGACGAGGTGTCACTGTCTGTTTCTTCCTCTGAAGGCTGGAAGTCATTACAAAACACCATGGCTTATCTGGGCGGGACAGCCGAAGCCGTTGATTCGGCCCTGGAAATCCGGTTGTATTTTCCTCAATCCATAAACACATAAAAATATGCCATTAGGTTTCATATCGTCTCACGCCGAATGTTTCATTAAGTCCCATATATTTTCAATTGATTCCTGTATGATGTCATAACATTTTGATATTGAAACATAATATAGTTTTGGCATATTCTTTGCTGATTAAGTTGTCAAGTCTTATAAACAGCAGGGAGGATGCCATGAAAAGATGGATCGAAATTTTTGGAAATATCTTTATCTCCGTTACCCTTGCTGAAGTGGGAGAATATCATACAAGCCTGGAAATATTCGACATGAACGTCAAAGCTTCTCAGGCGTTATGGATAAGACATGCGTGGGTAGCATTTTGATAAAGCCATGGGAGTAAATCTTTTGATCGTTGAGAGGGATACATTTTTACAGGACCACCTGTCCAGGCGCCTTGCCTGCGAAGACTATAAAATTGTTACGGCCAGACAAAAAACAGAGACAAAGCGAATGATTAAAAGACATAATATTGATGTGGTTTTGCTGAGTCTGAACGATTTTCAAAAAGAAAGTATGGTTTTGGTTAAAATGATTAAAAAAATGCGTCCCGCCGTTCAGGTTATAACGATTAACAGTGGCGATCAGATTTCACTCTCCATAGAAGGGATGAAACTGGGTGTATTTGATGACTTTCTCATGCCACTTGATTTGGATTCACTTATTTCCAGAATCAAGGAGGCATTTCAGGCAAAAAAAGAGGCCAAGGTCGTCAAGCCTTCACTGTTACAGCGCTGCCAGGAAATAATGGTTGCAGCAAGTTTTGCGGAGGCCGGTGAAGCAAATATGGCCAAAGAATTATTGACAAAAGGACTAAAATCCAAAGAAAATATAAAAAATTGCATGCATAAAGAAAATAACGAAAGGAGAAAAAAATGAAAGAGATGAAAGTATTGTTGGTAGATGATGAGGAGGAATTCGTAAAGGCCCTTTCCGAGCGAATGAAGATGCGGGATCTGGAATCGGATGTGGCACTTAGCGGAGAAGAGGCGCTTAAAACCATGGATGAAGATCTTCCGGATGTCATGGTGCTTGACCTGAAGATGCCCGGTATGGACGGAATGGAAGTTTTGAGGCGTGCCAAGAAGGCGTATCCCGGCGTTCAGATTATTATGCTCACCGGACATGGATCTGAAAAAGACGAAAAAGAGGCGAGACGACTGGGTGTTTTTGAATACCTGCAAAAGCCGGTGCCTATTGAGAAACTCATGAAAATCATCACCGAAGCTTACAGAAGCAAGTTTGAGGACACCATGAGCGCCGCCGCTTTTGCCGAGGCCGGTGAATTCGAAACGGCAAAAGAAATTTTAGACCGTGACAAGAAAAAAAAATAACCTTCAATGCGAATAAAAATGAAAAAAGGGAGTGATATATCATGCAGAAACTGGTGGTCAAAGACATCATGGTTCCTTTGGAAAGATACGCCACCATCCACGAGGATCGTTTTTTAATAGATGCCATTGATGCACTGGAAAAGGCTCAGAAAGCGTTTGAAGAATCGCCTTATGTGCATCGGGCTGTTTTGGTCTATGATGACAACAAAAAAATTGTTGGCAAATTAAGCCAGTGGGATGTCATCAAATGTCTTGAGCCCAAATATGAGAGCTTTGGGGATATACGGTCGACATCTCTTTCCGGCCTCAGCCCCGAGTTAATTAGATCTATGATGGAAAAATACGGCTTGTGGCAGGTGGATCTTGACGATATTTGCAGTCGTGTGGCCAGGAAAAAAGTAAAGGACGTTATGTACAAACCAACGGAGGGAGAAAAAATTGAAGCGGATGCTACGATGGGCGAGGCCCTGCATAGTCTTATTCTCGGTCATCATCAGTCTCTTCTTGTTACAAAAGACATGGAGATCGTGGGTATCTTGAGGCTCGTGGATGTGTTCAAACTGCTTTGTGAAAAAGTGAAGAAATGCAGAATTTAACGGAGGATCGTCAATGGAACATGATAACATGGAAATGGATAAATCAAAAAAACCGGGGCTGCTTTCAAACAAAATGCTCTGGCTTGTTGTTGGGGCAGCCTGTTTTGGGATCATCGGCTTTATTCTCCCAACACCTCAGAGCCTGATTGACCTTGTGGAAAAACAGAAAATCGCGGAAAGACTGATTGAATGGCATGTCGCCCATGATGTTACGCATGCGGCATGGAAGGCGAAGCTTGTCCTCGCAATGATCCCCATGGCCATCATATATTTTGCTACCGAGGCACTTCCCATCGGTCTGGTTGGGATATTGATGCCGGTTTTTGCTTATTTTTTCAAACTATTGCCCATGAAGATGATCGGGCAGACTTTTGCCGGTGATGCACCGTTGTTTCTATTGGGTGTTTTGGCCATGGGGGTGACCGTCATCGGGGTGGGGCTGCACAAACGTCTCGCCACATGGATTCTTGGGTGGACCAAAGGGTTTGTTGTACCGATTGTCGTATTGTGTTTATCCATGTCCGTTCTCGGGTCATTTATATCGGCCCACGCCATGGCGGCGTTTATGGCGCCGGTGATGGCTGCGGTCTATATGGGGGCGGTCTCGGCCAACAGAAATCAGGGCGTTATCGAACATGATCCGCAACTGGCAAAGCTGTTGCTTTTTTCTCTTTGTTTTGCCTTGAATGTCGGGGGTGTCGGCTCGCCCGCAGCCGGCGGTCGAAACGTCATCATGATGGGATTCTGGTCCGACTATAACGTTCCCATGAGTTTCGGTCGGTGGATGATGTACGGACTTCCGCTGACACCGGTGCTGGGCCTGTCTGTGGCGGTTTATATGCTGCTGATTTTCAGGAAAGTGAAAACAAAAGATCTGACACCCGGACTCAAAGCCATAAAGGAAGAGACCAAAAAAATGGGCCCCATGAGTTATGCCGAGAAAGTAGCCTTCGGTATGATGCTTCTGATACTCTTTCTCTGGATCGTCGGCGGGCATGATCTCGGCCTTGGGGGGCCTGCCTTGCTCGCCCTAATCATTCCGGTGGTGTTTAAGATTGCAGATTGGAGAAAAATTTTAGGCGGTATATCCTGGGATGCCTGGTTTATGTATTGCGGCGCTCTCACCCTTGGTGCCCTGTTAAAGGAGACGGGTGCGGCCCTCTGGCTGGCGCAGATTTTTCTGGGCGGCTTGGCAGCCATCGGTTTCGGGAAAGGTCTGGGACTCTGGATCGGAATGAGTTCTTTTTCAGGTCTGATGACCAACTTTATGTCCGATGCGGGTACCACCGCTCTTTTAGGACCGATTGCCGTGCCCATGGGCATCATGAGCGGTGTTAGTGGCGAACCATGGGCCATTGGGCTAGCCACGGCTTTTGCCACATCTTTTGCCCATTTTTTGATTGTTGGAACTCCGAACAATGCCATTATTTACGGGCTTGGTGTTTACCCGGATACCGGTCAACGAATGATCAGTCCCATTGATTTTGTCAAATACGGCTTTGTCTTGTGGGTCATTTCACTGGCCATTGTATGGATACTGGGTTTCATGGTTATTTATAATATAGTGGGATTTCCTGAAGGAATTACTGAAACGGCAAAGGCTGTCCTTTTGAGCAACCCGCAATAATCATTAGGGGCAGGGAGGGGGTACCTATGAAAATAAGAATACTTTTAGTGGATGATGAAAAAGAATTTGTAGAGACGCTCGCCGAACGCCTCAGGACCAGAGGCTTTCATGTGACGGAAGCCTTCAGTGGGGAAGAGGCTCTCCAAAAGTTGAAAGAATACAATTTCGATGTCACGATTTTAGATGTTCAGATGCCGGGCATGAGCGGTATTGAGGCATTAGGGGCAATAAAAAAATTGAAGCCGTTGACGGAAGTTTTGATGCTCACCGGCCATGGAACCATTGAAAGTGCCATAGAAGGCATGAAAATCGGCGCGTTTGATTTCCTGTTAAAGCCCTGTAAGATAGACGTTCTGTTGGAGAAGATCAACGGGGCCTATGATCGAAAATCGGATCAGGAAGAAAGGATTCGAAAAGCGCTGGCGGATAAGCTGTCTACATCGCCCATGAGCATTTTCGAAAAATAAGTGAAACGGTGAAAATTTAAAAGATTGGCAGTTGTGACCTGTTCTTATGTCAGGGAGGAACATTAAAATGATGAAACCAATCGTTATGCTGGTAGATGATGAAGCCCCCTTTGTGGAAACAATGACAAAACGTCTTTCAAAGAGGGATCTCAAAATTATCACGGCGTTTAGCGGCGAAGAAGCCCTTGAAACACTGGATAAAAATAGAAATACAGACGTTGTTATCCTCGATGTCAAGATGCCGGGGATGGACGGTATTGAAACACTGGGAAAAATACGAAAACAGTTTCCCTTGATGGAAGTCATCATGCTCACCGGTCATGCCACCGTGGAGTCAGCCATTGAAGGGATGAAACTGGGCGCTTTTGATTACTTGATGAAACCATGCGAAATAGAGCAGCTTATGGCCAAAGTTCAGGAGGCTGCCAAGAAAAAAAGAGACCACGAAGAAAAAATCAGG